>JAESTY010000078.1 GCA_016763355.1 Immundisolibacteraceae bacterium | reverse complement strand
TTGCAGCTACGCCGGGCCGGTGAGAGTCGGGTTGAGCTGATATATGCGATCGATGCAGATATACCGGCTTACCTGATTGGTGATCCGCTCCGACTCGGTCAGGTGCTGACCAATCTGACTCAAAACGCCATTAAGTTTACCCAACAGGGCCAGGTCACAATCGCGGTGGCATTGATTAGTGATGAAGCGAATCAGGTCTGTTTGGAGTTTTCGGTGCTCGACACCGGTATCGGTATCGAAGCAGAGAAACTCTCCAGCCTTTTTGAACCCTTTTCTCAGGCCGATGGCTCCACCACCCGCCGCTATGGCGGTAGTGGATTAGGGCTGGCAATCAGTAAACAGTTAGTCGCCATCATGGGCGGTGAAATCGGGGTTGAGAGCGAGTTGGGCGTTGGTAGTCGGTTTTATTTTAGCGCCCGTTTTGGTGCGGCAAAAGTTAAATTAGACCAGCGACCGACTGAGCTCAATCAATTGCGTGTGCTACTGGCTGATGACAACGCCGCTGCGCGGGTAGCGATAGAAAAAATGCTCAAACAATTCTCGTTTCGGGTAACCAGTGTTAACTCAGGTAAAGCGTTAATCAGCGAGCTGGATCGGGCATTGCTAGAGGAGCCCACAGATTTATATGGACTAGTGATCGTAGATGCGGTGATGCCGAAAATGGATGGTGTCGAGGTGGGTCGATTGATCCGTAAAAGTTCCAGTTTTGCGGAATTGCCACTGGTTTTAATGATCCATATGGATTCACCAGAAGGGCTCATTGGTCGGGCTGAACTGGTTGGTTTCAGTAGTTTTCTAGTCAAGCCATCAACACCGTCTAGTTTGTTTGACGCAGTTGTGTCCAGTTTGGGTTCAGGCCGTGAGCAGGCAAGGCCTTCCAGGCTAGTATCAACCGAATTTAAGCCTCCTGACCTGAGCGGCCTGGTGGTGCTTGTGGTTGAAGATAATCGGATTAATCAGCAAATCGCCAGAGAGTTGCTGGAGAATGCCGGTGTCCAGGTAGAAATTACTGCCAGGGGTGCCGATGTGATTGACCTGCTGGCCCAAACAGATTTTGATCTGGTGTTGATGGATATGCAGATGCCAGATATGGACGGTTACCAGGCAACCCAGCTGATCCGTAAACAGGGTCAGTACGCAGAGCTACCTATTGTGGCGATGACTGCTCATGCGTTGCTGGGAGATCGGGAAAAATGTCTGGCGGCTGGGATGAATGATTACCTGGCGAAGCCAGTTGATCCGGAAGAATTTTATCGGCTAATTGGCCGCTGGGGGGCTGGTCTGGCGTCGGTAGATGCTGACCCATCACGGTCTGTTCAAATCACCGCTGCTAGCGAACTCCCCAGTGACCTGATTGCTCTGGATATTTATGGCATTGATGCTGCGGTTGGCTTGCAGCGGGTTGGTGGCAATGAGCTGTTTTATCGGCAGCTACTGCAGGGTTTTTTAACTGACCATGGCGAGGATGAACAGCATTTGCTGCAAGCGCATAAGAAGGGTGATTTAACACTGCTCAATCGAGTTATTCATACCATGCAGGGACTGGCCGGTAACCTGGGGGCCCTTGAGCTGGAAGTGTTAGCCGAGCGTGCCTGTGATGACAGCGCAAACAAAGCCATTGAACAACTTGATTTTGATCAATTGACAGTCGAGCTGCGGCTAGTACTGGCCGGTATTGGTCGATTGAATCATTTCGGTTCGGGCCAAAGCGATACCTATCAGCATGAATTAAATTTCAGTACCGCTGATGCTATTGAAGAGCTTGCGGGTTTGCTTCAACAGGGTGATAGCGGGGCGGTAAAGAAGTTAGATGGTTGCATCCAGGTACTGGGTGGTCGGGCAACCCCTGATCAGCTGTTGCGGTTACAACTGCAGGTTAATGGTTACGAGTTTGACCAGGCATTGCTTACCCTGGAACAGATTATTGATTAGCGTCCAAATACGCTATTGCGGGACAGCGGAGAGAGTTGTATGGATGAAAAACCCAGAATACTGGTGGTCGATGATGAGCGACTGCATCTGAGTGTAATTGTTGAATTACTCGGCGATGAATACACGGTTATGGTCGCTAAATCTGGCATAAAGGCGCTAGAAATTGCCCGATCTAGTTCGCCCCCTGCGCTGATTTTGCTTGATGTATTAATGCCAGAGTTGGACGGATATCAGGTCTGCCAACGGCTTAAATCGGATCCCCTGACTCGCGCCATACCGGTGATTTTTTTAACCGTTAAAAGCGATGTGAGCGACGAGGCTTATGGTTTCGATCTGGGTGCGGTTGACTACATCATTAAGCCCTTCAGTCCACCCATTGTGCGTGCCAGAGTAGCGACTCATCTGGCACTGAAAATGGCTCATGATGAGCTCGCCGAATACAACCAGAATCTGGAACTCAAAGTAGTTGAGCGTACTAATGAAGTACGTCAGGCCGAAGCAGGTCGTAACCAGCTCCAGCTACAGCTCCAGCAAGCCCAGAAGATGGATTCGCTTGGGCAGTTGACTGGTGGCGTCGCCCATGATTTTAATAATATTTTGTCGGTCATTCTTGGCTTCACGGATATGGCCAAACGTTCGATTGCATCGCATAACGATATTAAATTAACCGGTTACCTCGAGCAGGTAGAGACGGTTGGCGCTAAGGCCGGCAAACTCATTGAACAGCTATTAGCGTTTACCCGTGGGGTGCCAACCGCGCGAGAACTTCTTAATTTGGGTGAGGTGGTCGATAACGGCTTTGGTCTTATCCGGCCCATTATTCCGTCGGGTATTTCTTTTAAAACTGATTTTGACCTGAACTTACCGCGAATAGAATTAGACCAGGTGCAGATTTATCAGGTGATCATGAATCTGTGCATTAATGCGCGGGATGCGATGGATCAGACCGGGGAAATCTCGATCTCTACCGGCTGGTTTGATGGCCATGAAATGGCTTGCGCTACCTGCGAAGAGATTATTCCACAGCAACAGATTGAACTGTTAGTGGCCGATCAGGGCAAAGGTATCGCACCTGAACAT
>JAESTY010000077.1 GCA_016763355.1 Immundisolibacteraceae bacterium | reverse complement strand
GTATTGGCAGTCGGTTATACAGTGATGGGGTTAAGACAGACCCTGGTGATGTTCTATATTGGTTATTGCGCAGCTCGGATGGCTGCCCAGGGCGCCCTGGGCGCGTCAGTGATCAGAACCATTCCGGTGAACTGGTTTCGGGTTAAGCGGGGCCGAGCCATGGGGCTGGTGATGATGGCCGTGCCGATTGGTGCCGCTAGCAGTGCCATGATTGGCCAATGGGCGCTACTTCAGGGCTATAGCTGGCGCGAGGTGGCGTTTGGCATGGCGGTGTTAACGTTACTGCTAGCCGCATTGCCGGCTGCACTGTTTGTGCGAAAAAGCCCGGAAACTATGGGGCTGCTGCCCGATGGAGCAATTCAGTCGCTGGCGGAGTCGTCACAGTCATCTGACGGTTTGACTGGGTCCAGTGACGAGTTTGAATGGAATCTCAGATCAGCACTTAAAACCCGTTCGCTACAATTGCTAATTCTGGCCAGTGTGCTGGGTATTACAGCTAACGGCGCGGTGGTTTTTTATCATGTGACTTATCTGGTCTCAAAGGGTATTCCGCAGCTCTCGGCGGTGACCAGCGTGAGTGTGCTGGCGCTGTTTGGCGCACTAGCAAATCTGGTCTGGGGCATGCTTAGTGAACGTTACTCAGAACGCAAATTGGCGATCTGTTCTCAGGTCGGTGCGGCGGTGTTAATTCAGGGCATGCTCTGGGTTGATACCTTTACTGGCGCCCTGTTATTAGCGATGGCGCTAGGCATTGTGGTGCGTGGTGAAAGCTCGTTGACCAGTCTGCTGGTGGCCAGCTATTTCGGCCGCGCTGCTTACGGGCGAATTGCCGGGTTCATGACCAGTTTTCAGCTGTTCGGCCTGGGTGCAGGCCCGCTAATCGCGTCGATGATTTATGACCTGAGCCATTCCTTCACCCTGGTGTATGGAGTGGTTGGCGTGACCTATGCTCTGGCCGCGGTGACTTTTTTCTTTGCTAAACCACCGACACGGCCTGTAAGCGCTTAAAATAGTTCGACTATTAACTTGTTAGAAATAAAGAGCTTTTCCGAATGACCGAGCAAGAATCCGCTAGCCTTTACCAACGCCTTGGTGGCGAACAGGGCGTACATCGTTTAGTCGATGCGTTTTACCAAATTATGGATAGCCGTCCAGATACCGCTGGTGTCCGGGCACTGCATCCCGAAGACATGAGTAGTTCGAATCAGAAACTGTTTATGTATTTTTTTGGCTGGTTTGGTGGCCCACCACTGTTTACCGATGCCTATGGCCATCCTCGGCTGCGGGCCAGGCACCTACCCTTTAAAATTGATGTTAGTGAGCGGGATCAGTGGCTGTTATGCATGGCAGGTGCGTTTAAACAGATAGACCTGGATATGCAGTTGGCTGAGGATCTCTGGGACAAAATCGCGCCCATGGCTGATCACATGCGTAATCAGGATGATCCTGCGCTGAGTTGCTCGGCCGAAGTTGATTCTGCTGAAAAGAGTGATTAGCGGATTGTCTAGCTTGAGCTAGCGTTTCCAACTCCAGGCAATCATGATCATCTCCACATGAGGAGTGATCTGTTCGGTGCCACCGACGCCCAGTCCGGCGGTTGCTGACGGGCCGCGATAGGTCTGTTCAACGAAATGGCCCAGCGCGATGTGGAGCTCGTGTTTCTGCTGAGGTTGCCAGGTTAAGCCCAGGCTATAGGCCCGGTGCGGATTAGGTGCTAGCAGGTTAAAGGTTACCGAATTAATCGATTCGTCGTTGGGGCGTTTGCCATAAGCGAAGCCGCCGCGCAGGGTCAGCGTAGGTGACCAGTCATAAGCCACCCCAATACGAAAATTGTTGCGGCTATGCCAGTTAAAACCGCTGCCGCCGGCACTGCCCTGGGCTGGTCCACCCGGTGTCAATGAGTTGAGTACACCATTACTGAGTGCGTTTACCTCACCAAATTCAATGCGTTGCAGGTCAAGAGAGACTAACCAGTTCTGGCTTGGGCGTAGGGCCAGGCCAATGCTGTAGTTGGCCGGTATATCGAAACTACCCTCCGCAAACATGCCTTCATAGCGATTAAATTCCTGCATATAAACCTTACTGGAATAGCCGATTCCGGCGCTGAGCCAATGGTTAAATTCTGCATACCAGCCAACCCGGACACCAAAACCAAACGCTACATCATGGCCGTTGTTGGTGACCTTGTCCGGGTATTTGGACAGCGGTGCAAATGCCTGCAAACCATAGGATTCAAAACGTTGCGCGACTATTAATGGGGATACCCCTAGCGAGTGCTGGTCGTTAATGCGCCATGCAACTGTGGGGGCTAGTACCAGCTGGGTCAGGTCAAACCCGGCCTTGCCGCAGCCGAGCAGGATATTGGCCGCAGCCGCACCACATTCAGCCGGATTAAAGTTGGTGCCGGCAACCCCGGTATCATCCCGGTATTCGGTGTTGAGGCCGCCATTGCCGTAAAAAGTTACACCGACCGCCAGGTTTTTATTGAGCTGGCGGCTATAAGCAAACTCCGGAATCAGAAACACGCTATTGCGACTGGTGGACTCGAAATCATGGGGGGTGCCGCTGCCATAACGTTTGACTGTGCGACTCGGCAGGAATAGTTCGATACCCGCATCGGTGCGGTTACCTGCGGCTATTAGTTTGGCCGGATTCGAGGCGCCGGCGAAGGCGTCACCGGTGACAGCGGTAGTCGCGCCGCCCATCTGGCGGGCGATGGGTCCGTACCCGAGCGCGAAATAACCACCACCAGCGATACTTGCGTGGCTGGCTAACAATCCAATCAGGAACGGTAATAAATTGCCGGCTAGCTTGCTGAAATGAGTCATCTTTATCCCCCCGGAAACGGGCAACACCGTCATTGGTGGCATATTTCCGAGGCCCCATCTTGCCTCCAATGATTCGCTTCTGGCAAATTCTTGAAATAGCTAATTAGTGTTCGGCTTATCCTAAACCTGGTGGCGCGGGTAGAGAAAAGTACTAAATTACAATCGCAATTGCTGTCATGTTGGTTTCAGATTTAATTTCACCTGGCGGCGGCCACTGCAGGGTTTGAATTAGTTTGTCATCCTGCCGAGACTCGAGATTGACATCGAATCCCCAGAGTCGCTGGATATAGCGCATCACGTCATTGCCGGAGTCGGCCTCGAGTGGCCGGTTGTTGAACATCCGGTGTACCAGCGTTAATGAGCGATCCCCCCGAATATTGGCGTTGACTACCTGAATATTCGGTTCGTTGTTACCCAGGTTATACATGCCTGCCAATGCGTCACGAATATGTTGATAGCCCTGATCGTTGTGAATTGAAGTGATTTCCAGGTAGTCCTTGCTGGCGTCATCCATGACGCTGAATAGCCGCATTTTGCGGATCAGTCGCGGAGACAGATATTGCTGGATGAAACTCTCGTCTTTGAAATTGGCCATCGCAAAATGCAGGGATTCTCGCCACGGAGTGTCGACCAGGTCAGGAAACCAGTGGCGGTCTTCGGCGTCTGGTGATTCGCAGATCTGGCGGATGTCACACATCATTGCAAACCCCAGTGCATAGGGGTTGATGCCGCTGAACATCGGGCTATCAAAGGCTGGCTGGAACACCACATTAGTGTGTGATTGCAGAAATTCAATCATGAAGCCGTCGGTTACCAGGCCTTGATCATAGAGGTCGTGAAGTAGTTGGTAATGCCAGAAACAAGCCCAGCCTTCGTTCATCACCTGGGTCTGGCGCTGGGGATACATGTACTGGCCCATTTTGCGGACAATACGGATAATCTCTCGCTGCCAGGGCGCTAGTAGTGGAGCGTCTTTTTCGAAAAAGTAGAGCAAATTTTCCTGTGGTTCAGCCGGATAGCGTTCTTCGTCAAAATCTTCCTGGGGCTGGTCTTTGGTAGGGATTGTGCGCCACAGGTCATTAACCTGTTGTTGCAAGGACTCTTCGCGTTGAGTTTGACGGGCTTTTTCTTCGGCCATGGAGATCGGGTGGGGGCGTTGGTAGCGGTCAACGCCGTAGTTCATTAATGCGTGGCAGGCATCGAGGAGGGACTCGACTTCCTGTTCGCCATAGCGGGCCTCACACTTGCTAATGTAATCGCGGGCAAACACCAGGTAGTCAACGATTGACTCCGGGTCGGTCCAGGTTTTAAACAGGTAGTTACCTTTGAAAAACGAGTTGTGTCCAAAACAGGCATGGGCGATCACCAGGGCCTGCATGGTCAGGGTGTTTTCTTCCTGTAGGTAGGCGATACAGGGGCTGGAATTGATGACCAGCTCATACGCTAGTCCCATCTGGCCGCGGCGGTAGGCCTGTTCGGTATGAATGAAACGTTTACCGAATGACCAGTGGTGATAGTAGATTGGCAGCCCGACAGATGCGTAGGCGTGCATCATCTGCTCCGAACTAATCAGTTCGATTTGATTAGGAAAAGTATCCAGACCATGGGTCGCAGCAGCAGCGGCGATGGCGGTTTCGTACTGCTCAAGCAGTGGAAAGTTCCAGTCTGAATCGGTTGAAATAGGTTGTTGTTTTTTCATGCGGCCTGCTTCTTAAAAAGGTGTCTTAATACCGGGTAAATGTCCTCTGGGCCGGTGATGTGTTGCATTGCAAACAGGTTGGGATGCTGCTGTTGGTAAGGGGCGTAGGTTTGCCATAGCGGTTTGTCCTGGTTAGAAATCTCCACATAGGCGTAGTACTGCAGCTGAGGTAATAAGGCGTCGAGTGACTTTTCGCATTTATGACCATCATCCGGCCAGTTATCGCCATCGGAAGCCTGAGCTACATAGACGTTCCATTCATTGAGTGGAAATCGGTCGGTGAAGATCTCCTGTACCAGGTTGATCGCGCTGGAAACCACGGTGCCGCCGGTCTCTCGGGAGTAAAAAAATTCCTGCTCGTCGACCTCGGCGGCCTTGGTGTGATGGCGCACAAACACCACTTCGGTGTGTTCGTAGTGACGACTTAAAAATAGATAAAGCAGAATAAAAAACCGTTTTGACAGGTCTTTATCGCTCTGATCCATCGACCCGGAAACGTCCATCACGCAAAACATCACCGCTTTTGAGCGGGGTACGGGCTGGCGAACGCTCTGGTGATAACGTAAATCGAAATCATCAATAAACGGCACCCGGTTGATGCGTTCACGTAAGGCGGTGATTTTGTCGTCAAGCTCCTGCAGATCATCATCATCATCTGCGAGACCTTGCTGCGCCAACAGCTCGCGTTCATGAATGAGTTTGCGCAGTTCAGCTCGTTTACCAGCGCTGAGGGCAATCCGACGCGCCGAGGCTGCCCGCATGGTGCGAATAATGCTGACATTGGCCGGTGACCCCGAGGTACTAAAGCCGGCCCGCACCCGTTTGAATTCGTCGTTGTGGGCCAGGGTTTTTCGGGTCAGGTTGGGTAGTTCCAGGTCTTCGAACAGTAGATCCAGGAATTCCTGCTGGCTAATTTCAAATGCAAACTCGTCTGTGCCTTCACCCTGGTCGCTGGCCTGTTTGCCACCACCACCCTGGCCTCCTTCGGGACGGGCAATCTGGTCACCGGCGTCATACTCCTGATTGCCAGGGTAGATTTTCTCTACCTGGCCACCATGCCCATGGTGAAACGTCGGTTCTCGGGTGTTTTTGGTGGGGATCTTGATGGTTTCACTGTTGTCGGTATCGGTGATAGAGCGAGTCTTAAGTTTCTCTGTCAACGAGCGCCGAATTTCCTGGTGATGACGACGCATAAAGCGCTGGCGGTTGACAGCGCTTTTGTTCTTGCTGTTTTGCCGTCGATCGATTAAATAACCCATTGGCTACTCCTGTGCTGCATAGTCAAGCCCAACAGTTACTGTGACTTCCTTACTCGCAGATACCACTCTGAGAGCAGCCTTACCTGCTTCTCGGTATAGCCACGATCCATCATCCGATGGACGAAATCGGCATGTTTGTCTTCGTCTTCATTGGATGCTTTGGCGTTGAAAGAGATCACCGGTAATAGATCTTCGGTGCTGGCGAACATTTTCTTCTCGATCACCAGGCGGAGTTTTTCGTAGCTGGTCCATTTCGGGTTTTCGCCGTTATTGTTGGCGCGGGCTCGCAGCACAAAATTGACGATCTCACTACGGAAGTCTTTTGGGTTACTGATGCCGGCTGGTTTTTCGATTTTTTCCAGCTCGTCATTGAGCGCCGAGCGGGCAAAAATTTCGCCAGTTTCTGGATCTCGGTACTCCTGGTCCTGCACCCAGAAATCGGCGTAGGTGACGTAGCTGTCAAACAGGTTCTGTCCGTACTCGGAATAGGATTCCAGGTAAGCGGTCTGAATTTCTTTACCGATAAACTCAATGTAATTAGTCGCCAGGTACTCTTTAATGAAATTCAGGTAACGGGCGTGAATTTCGTCCTGGTATTGCTCCTGCTCGATCTGGTTTTCGAGCACATAGAGCAGGTGCACCGGATTGGCGGCAATCTCGGCCGCGTCAAAATTAAAGACCTTAGATAGCACCTTGAAAGCGAACCGGGTAGATAACCCCTGCATGCCTTCATCGACCCCGGCGGTGTCGCGGTATTCCTGAATTGACTTGGCTTTGGGGTCGGTATCTTTGAGGTTCTCACCGTCATAGATGCGCATTTTCGAGTAGATGTTGGAATTTTCATGTTCTTTGATGCGTGATAACACCGAAAACTGCGCCAACATCCGTAATGTATCCGGTGAACAGGGGGCCTCGGCAAGGCTGCTGTTGGAGAGTAGTTTCTCGTAAATACTGACTTCTTCTGATACCTGCAGGCAGTAAGGCACTTTGACGATATAAACCTGGTCAATAAAGGCTTCGTTATTTCGGTTGTTTTTGAAGGTCTCCCATTCGGCTTCATTAGAATGAGCCAGTACGATGCCCTCAAACGGGATACTGCCGATGGACTCGGTGCCGTTGTAATTATGTTCCTGGGTGGCCGTTAGTAGCGGATGCAGCACCTTGATCGGGGCTTTGAACATTTCTACAAATTCCAGCAAGCCCTGGTTGGCTCGGCATAAGCCGCCGGAAAAACTATAGGCATCGGGATCGGCCTGGGAGAACTGTTCGAGCATGCGGATGTCGCCCTTGCCGACCAGGG
>JAESTY010000001.1 GCA_016763355.1 Immundisolibacteraceae bacterium | reverse complement strand
TGCAGCTTTTTGCGTTTCGGACCGTGTTTGTATTCGACTGGGCAGGGCGTGCCATCCCCCCCTATTTCGACCACATCTGCCTTGCCCACTAATCCAATGCCCTTGTGCTGCAGCGGTAAAGCCCGCTCTACCGTAATGCCGTCTTCTATGCGAGTCTCGGGTTGATCGACCCGTTTATGTACTCGCTGGCCGCGTAAGGTAAATACGTTTTCAGAAAATGTCTGCTCCTGATGGATCAGCGCACACTGGCGCGGACAGTAGCTGTAATGCTGGAGTGCCGAAATCATCACTGGCAGTAATTCGTCACTCAAACCGGTCAGATACTCCATCGATTAACCGCTTGCCATGAATAATGGCCGCAACCAGAATCTCGTCGTCTCGAATCCGGTAAATAAGCCGGTAGCTGTATACAAAACGCTCCCGAATTTTCTGGTCACCTAACTCGGGCACTACCCGGCCAATCAGCGGGGTTTCGATCAAGCTCCGGCTAACTGCCACCATTTTGGTCACCACAGCACTGGCATAGCCAGGCGAGTCCCTACTAATGAATTCGGCAATGGCCTGCAGGTCTTCTACCGCTTCGGGCGACCAGCTTAGCTGTTGAGCCACTTGCCCAGTTTCTCTTCTACTACCTGCTGATCCAGACTTCCTTCGCTATCTGCCCGGTCTAATCCACTTTGGATTTTGTTAATCACATATAGGTGATACTGCACATCCTCCAACGTGCAATCCTCTGGCAGTTTTTTTAACAGCGTTTCTACTTCTTGCTTGGCGGTACTCATGGTGGGTTCTCCTTGTTTAGGAAGCGCAGTTAACCAACAATTTTGTTGAGCACAACGCCCTGGGGTAGATCGGTTTCGTCCAAGTCAATTTGATAGTCAGAAAACGCCCGTGGCACGGTAACACCCTCTTTTAACTTTGGATTGATGCGATCAAACAAACTGTGGGCCGGGGCGTTGCCCAGCTTGCTGTCGTGTTTAAACACGTACAGACCCCGCGTTGCCATTTCGCCCCGTGCAGCGGAACGGTCGTGCTCAAACATATTGGTGAGAGATTGCCACAGCAGTTCTAAATCGGTTTCAGAGAAGCCGGTCTGGTTGGCGAGGTGCGCGGAGATAAAACCGTGGGCGACATAAAGACCGTAGGGTACGGTGTGCTTTCGGCCCATGGTGCGATTATCGCCATCCTGCTTTTCTGCTTCGGCCTCGGTAGCAACCGCCATGCGGGTGATGCTGTGCTCACTGACAACAATCGGGTCAACCGAGCGTGCAAAGGTGAGTTGCACCGGACCACGTACTTGACCGCAATTAACTGCGGTGGACATCACGGCACCGAAGGTGCGGACATCAAAGAAATTTTTACACATCCACTGCCGGGCTTTTTCGACCGTTTCGGCTTTACCTTTGCGCTTTTTGTCTGACTTTAGCTCTTCTTCAGCACCAACGCCGATATAGGCGCGTTCATGCTGCAAGTTTAAAACAGCCTTTTCTTTGATGTAAATTTCAAAGGGTGGCTGTTCCTCGTGCACCAGACCCACAAAATTTCGGATTTTCCGTTTGATACTGACATCGGTAACCAGGCCGCAGCCGGTTTCGGTATCGACGCGGGGCAGGTTACCGGCATCGGGGTCGCCATTGGGGTTGCCATCTTTTACGTCAAATAGCAGTACAAAGTCGTAGCGGTTTTCCAAATTCATAATGTTTCTCCCTGAGTTAAATCGGCGGTTGTTGGTGGTTTTTTCTTAAAAAAATCCTGCCGCTGATGGTAGTAACCAATCGCAAACCGGCCCTGATCGGGCATGGATAGATTCGGCGGAAAATCAGTAATCTCTTCCATAATCTGGCCAATCATTTTTTCCAGATTAGTCGCTCTGCCTTTATTGTTGAGTTTGCTGATGTGGTGGTTTTTCAACTTTAGCAAGGTCGAAAAAACACTTACCGGTGTGCTGGATGCACCGCCGTAGTAACGGTCTCGAATCGTCGCGTTAATGCCGGGGTTGGCCTCTTCCTGAGTTTTTTCGAGCACGGCAAACAGCCGCCCCAGTCGGTAGCCTATGTTGGGGTTATTGTCATCGAGAGCCACTTTAAGTTCCTCCATGGTTTCCATATATTGAGAATACGAGTTTTGAGAATCTGGATTTTGATATCGGGTTAAACGGTTAATACAGGCTTTAATCAGTGCTGCGCGCGGGTAAGTCACCTCTTGTTCGGCACGATTACGACGCACCGCTGCGCTGAGTAGCGAATAGGGATAAGGCTGACCCGATAAGATACTGCGCATGGTTTCACCAGCAATATTGGGTGGAATATTGTCGGCTTTGCCCTGGGTAGCGGTGGCCACTAACAGGCGAAATAGCGGCAAATGGGGTAGCTGTCTATCGCTATGAACAATGGCCAGGTCGTCGAAGTGCTGACGAATCCGCTGGGCTAACTCGGCAACTGTTGCCACCTGCCAAAAACGGATGGCAATGCGCGCGGCATTGGGGGCAAGGCCGAGCACGTAAAACCGGGTCTGGCCTTCATCGCTGGTCAGCAAACCGCCCTGAATGGAATCGTAGAGGCTAGCAACTGCCCGAGTATTTTTATCGGGGTCATCTTTGGGTGGTTCGCCAAAAATATCGACAATACCGGTTTCAAAATCACTGGGCTTTTCGGCCCAAAACACCGTTGAGGTATCCCCCACCTGCATGCGCTGAGGTGAGTTTTTTCGCAGCAGGTAGTTGAGCGCCGTGGTGTAGGCAAACGTGGCCTGTTTGCTTACCGGGGCGTTGTAGCCCTGGTCTTTGCCATAGGAATTAAAGGCATCGAGGTTGAACGAAACAATATTGGCTCCGGCGGTCTGTGCGCCCCAGACTCCTTTGATGGATGTGTGCAGTCGCGCCGGCTGAGTGGCTTCACCGGTAATCAAACAAATACCTTGAGGATCATCAAGGTCAGCTTGTTCGCCAGTATTTTCTCGCAGTGCATCGATGACCGCGACGCGTTGGCATACCAATGACTGGTCGCCCTGTAAGCGAAAACCCAAATTAGGATTACCGATTACTTCATTCCAGAACGGCAGGTTGTGCAGGCTCTGCGGGTCGAAATCATTCAGGAAGCTGAGAACGGATTGCACGCCTTCATCAGCAAAAATCGCTGGAGGCTGCGCATTGATTTTATCGATAAAGGCCTGGTGCTGATCGGCTACTCGAATCTTGCGTCTTTCAATTTCCGCTAGTCGTTGCTGTTCTTCCTCCGGGTCTTCTTTGCTTTGACTGTTTTTATCGATACCCAAGACATATTCAATATTGTCCCAAAGCAGGTTAGTAGCCACGCCCGAGGTTTTTTTCACGCCCTGAGGCACAGTAAAAGATTGCGCCATTTTCTTGTTGCCGATCCCTTCTCGGGTATCTTCAATCTGGATTAGCTCACCCTGCGCATTAATCTCAATAATAAAAGGCAGTTCTTTTTGCTCGAAACCGAGCTCGGCTAGTCCAGAACCGGGCTCTGCGGTTTTGCGCTGGTAATACTCGTTCAGTGCTTGAAGAATCATCCACGCACCTCGTCACTGCTCCAGTCCGGCACGGTGATGACGCCATCACTCATCTTTGCCTGAAAGAATCGGGGGCTCGGCTCATCAGCGTTGCTGTAATCAAGGTCGTATAACATCCAGCCAAGGTCGCGTTCGCCAGCGAGTTCTTCGGGCAGGTTTGCCGAGTTATCTTTAAGGTCGATCAGGCGGAAATCTGCGGAAAACTCCCGGCAACCCAATAGGGCTGGTTAAAACACTGGCCTTTGCTAGCACGGCGCTCGAACATACGCTGGAATTTGACCAAGTTGTTTTCACTACCGTCACCATCAATGTTGGCGTTGAGATGGGGGTAACGGTGAATATGCTGGCTATCGTCCTGCAAGGTGAAATTGGCGTGTAGCCGGTATTTCACTTCTCGCAGAAAAAGCCCGGCGCGCTGCTGGCGTTCATCCTCAATATTTAACGCCAACTTACCGTGGCCATTTTTCATGGCAGTTTGCACATTGCGGGTGGAGATTACCTGGCCCACTTCATTACGACGCAGGTTGATCCAGCGGATCGGTTTGAGCACTTCTATTTTGTGTATTTGCCAGCGAATCGCCGGTTTCCACAGAATGGCTTCAAACACCGCGCGAGCCGCCGAGGGGGTAATCACGTCGTAGGAGACTCGCTCGACCTTCATCTCCGGTCGGGTAAAACAGGCGAAGTCGCCGCTTACTTCAAGGCAGTATTGTTTGGTCATATCGAATAGTCCTTAGGCTCGACACTCTTTAATAATCGCAATCTGGTTTCTCATCAGACAACCGTTTGCGCAGGTTCAATATTCACCGGGTCTAAGGATAAACCCAGACTGGAGTTATAAAGCGTACTACTAACCTGCACATAAATACCTGGGTGAAGCTCTCGAATATCCTGACTATCAAGCAGGCGTTCAAGATGAAAGTGGGCAATATTGACCACATAGCGCTGGAGCTTACGCATCAACCACCGCGCTGGCCCCTGCTTTTCTAATTTGTCGATGAGTTCAGCAGCTTTGTCGCCGTAGCGTACGATCACCGCCTGATAGTCCGATTCATCAATCAGTTTGAAACGCTGAGCTGCGGTGCGGAACTGTACTTTGAGGCTGTCGTCACCCTGGCCTTCAGGTTTCAGCAGATTTTCAATACCGTGTTTATCGAGTTCGGTTTTGCCGTAAAAGTGTTCAAAGTATTGTTTAAACCGGTTGCGCTCTAACGGATTGAGTTTGGCTGCGTCGGTCATTAACGACACGGTGGTTTGTTCAGCCCGACGTAACATGCCCGGCGGTGCTGGCTTGGGCGGCACAAACACCACGACCTTGCCTTTACCCGGTAATTTACCTTCACGATTACAACGGCCCGCTGCCTGGGCGATGGAATCCAGGCCAGCCATGGCGCGATAAACCACTGGGAAATCCAGATCAAC
>JAESTY010000076.1 GCA_016763355.1 Immundisolibacteraceae bacterium | reverse complement strand
TTGGTATGGGTAGTGCCGCTACGTGCCGTGACCCGCCAGTCGATACTACGGATATCGTCTCCGGGTTGATAACGGCGGGACTCTTCATATTCCATACCACGGCCACGGAAACTTGACAGATGATTACCGCCACGCGCAGACGCAATCTTGCCAGCCTTGAGGCTGAAGCCACGGGCAGCGTGTTGCAGCTCAAATAGCTGCGCCGGCGAGATCGAAATTCGTGAATTAAGACTAACGGTTGGTTCGGAGCTAGGCGGCTGGTTATTACCAATCGGACTCATGGCACGGCGACGCGGGCAATCAACTCATCAATAATCTGCTCTACGGAAACACCTTCGGCTTCGGCTTCATAGTTCAGAATCAGTCGATGGCGGAGTACGTCATGACAGAGTCGTTGTACATCTTCCGGGCCGACATAGTCGCGACCGTCGAGCCAGGCGTGGGCGCGAGCGCAGCGATCCAATGCAATGGTGGCGCGAGGACTGGCACCATAAGCGAGCCAGCGAGCCAGGTCATCGCCGTAGCGGCCCGAGTCACGGGTGGCAACCACCAGTTCGACAATATAAGCCTCTACCGCCTCGCTCATGTGAACCTCTAACACCTCATTACGGGCGGCAAACAGGCTCTGCTGAGTCAGCGCTGTCAGGGGTTCGGGCTGGTGAGTCGTTACTGCTTCTCGGCGCGCCAGGCGCAGAATCGCCAGTTCGTCTTCACTTGCTGGATAGTCGATATTGACCTGCATTAAAAACCGGTCGAGTTGGGCCTCTGGCAGGGGATAGGTACCTTCCTGTTCGAGTGGATTCTGGGTCGCCATGACCAGGAACAGGTCCGGCAGTTGCCAGGTATTGCTGCCGACGGTGATCTGGCGTTCGGCCATAGCTTCTAGCAGGGCTGATTGCACCTTTGCTGGAGCCCGGTTGATTTCATCCGCCAGTACCAGGTTATGAAACAGTGGCCCCTTCTGAAAATTAAAAGTGCCGTCCTGGGGCCGGTAGATTTCGGTGCCGGTCAAATCAGCAGGCAGTAGGTCTGGGGTGAACTGAACCCGGTGAAAATCACCTTCGAGTCTATCGCCGAGGGTTTTGATGGCTCTGGTTTTTGCCAGTCCTGGAGCACCTTCTACCAATAAATGGCCATCGGCAAGCAGGGCGATTACCAGTCGTTGAACCAGGGTTTTCTGACCGATGATTTGAGACTGTATTTGCAGGCAAAGCTGTTGTAACTGTTGAAGAGGAGTCATCTGGGTTCTTTTATGAAGTTATTTGTATGAAGTTATTTGGATAAAGTTATTTGGCAGAAGTTACATGGGTGTTATCTGGATTTTCAGAAAATGAGCTGAAACAGAGTCATCAGTTATTTTAGTTTGTTATTGCAGCAAGCATTGACCGCCGACAGGGCTGAAAGGTTCCTCAAAAAAGGCAAAAAATAGCGCTGGCTGCGCAAGGGCTTGATTATGACTGTGGGTATTTCTGCTGCGGTTCAGCATAGCAAAAGGTTAACCAGTTTGCCTGACTCAACCGCATAAATGCAGTCAGTTAGCTTGGTTGGAGATGGGTTTACATTGAAGGCTTAAATCGACTATTTATCGGTCTAAGGCATCAATGTTTGGTGCACGGCAGTTTTCTAAACAGCGATTAGAGTTTCCCTGCTCCAGGCCATCTCTACCGGGGCCGGTCGGTTACAATTCTCAAAAACTAAAAAACACAAATCATCTCGGTGTTTGAATGCTGCTATTAATATTCAAGTGCTGGCGCGGGAAGATACTGGAGGGTCGATGAGAAAGGTGACACCGGGATACCTGGCTGCGGGACTATTTTTTTCGCTTAGTTTAGGTTGGATGAATTCGGCTGTTGCCGGTAGCGCGTATGCAGATGCGGTACTGGAAGCACTTGCCGGTAAAGGGCTACTCACTGAGCAGGAAGTTCACGATATAAAATTAGTCGCCCGCCAGGCCGAACGGGCTGAACGGGCCGAACAGGTTGCTGCAGCTGAACCACCGATTGCACAGAACCCTGGAATGCTGGCCAAAGCCGCACGATCAGTTGAGGCCGCGGTTAAACCCAAACCAGGATTTCCCAGTTATCGGGTCTGGGGCCGATTACAGCCCCGCCTGACCTACGTGCCGTCCGATGATGGTCGCGAAGGCACCAGTTCGTTAACCATGCGCCGTGCCCGCTTTGGCCTAAAAGGTTATATGGCGGACAAAATGCCGTTTCGGTATCAATATGAGGCGGCCAATGAAATCGATGGTCTCGCCAACGCGACTAATTTGCTCGATGCCTGGGTCGGTTTTGAACACTTCCGCGACCAGGTCGGTGACATCATCGTCGGTCAGCAGTTCATACCCGGCTATACCCGGGCACCCCAGTTAAGTGCCAGTGTTGAGCGTAAATTCTCCGAGTTTCTTTATCCCGGTGCTGCCGGTCGGTCTCGAGGAGTCTCCTTTAGGCGTGGCGATATGGGTCGTCCGGAGAGCTCCAGCAAGGGACTGTTTGGAAACCGGCTTCAATATGGTGTTGGGATCTTTAACGGCCCAGATCTGTCATTGAATAACGACAATAACGAAATGCTGTTCGCGGCAACTCTAGGCTGGCGGCCCACCGGTCAGTCGATCTGGCCGGATGAATATGCGCTGAAAGAACGAGGTTTTAATTACGGTTTTAATGCGGCCTTTGCGACATCCCATGACACAGATACTTTGGATACGAAGGTGCAAGCCGCGGATCCACATTTTAATGAAGTTGAACTCGACAATGACTGGTACAGCCTGTTTGCGGACGTTGAATATGGCCACTGGGTTGGCTGGGCCGCCTGGACCCAGTTCGTCTCCGATGCTAGCGATGGTCAGGTGATTGATACCAATGGGGTGGCCAGTGACACGCTCAATTCCAAGGCCTGGGGCTTTGGTGGCAGTCGCACCTTCCCAATCAGTGGCAATCCTGATTTACAGGGCTGGGCGTTGGCGCTGCAATATCAGTCGGTGGATAATGAACATCCATCACGAACCCGGTTTTTTCGGAACCTGACTGGGCGATCGTTGGATGAGGTCAACCGCGGTATGAATCGCGGTCGTGCCTACCACGCCATGGTGACTTTTATTCTTAACCCATCAACCCGGATTATTAATGAATTCACCCATTTTGATGGCAGTCATAGCAGCCCTGATCATGATGCCCTGGTGAGCCAGATACAGATCGATTTCTAGGTTTTTTTAACTATCACTTTTATTCACGAGTAGTTTTTAATGACGGCCCATGTTGCCCCGGTTGGTGAGCGCGAATCCCCTTTACGTAGTCTGTTAAAAGCCCTGTCATGGCGCATAGTGGCCACCACCACTACCGCGTTAATCGCCTACTTTATTACTGGTGATATTACGCTGGCTCTTTCAATAGGCGGCATCGAATTTGTCTTAAAGTTCTTTATTTATTATGCCCATGAACGGGCCTGGCAACTGGTGCCCAGGGGCTCTATCAGGCAGATGTTTAACAAGCCTAAATCTTAGTAGTTTGGATTGGCTAAATCCCAGGACTGATATATAGGTAGGTCTCATAAGCAACAAAGATGGTCAACAGTGCTGCACCAGGCACTCTGCCAATTCGACCCGACCCAGCCCTGAAACCTCGGGCAAGCAGATAAAGCGCCAGGCTCAGTAGCAACATCAGCGGATAGTCACGGGTAAGTAACGCCGGGTCGATATCGGTCGGTGCGATGCTACCGGCGACGCCAATCACCGCCAGCAGGTTAAACATATTGGAGCCGAGTATGTTACCGATGGCGATATCATCTTCACCCTTACGCACGGCGGCGACCGAGGCGGCTAGCTCGGGTAGGCTGGTGCCTACTGCGACTATGGTCAGGCCAATCACCAGATCGCTGATGCCAAAGTGGCTGGCCAGGCCAACCGCGCCCCAGACCAGTATTCGTGAAGCAATCAATA
>JAESTY010000075.1 GCA_016763355.1 Immundisolibacteraceae bacterium | reverse complement strand
TTGGCTCGAATCGCTTGAAGAGCTGATGTCTATGCCGGAAGACACCCTGGTATTGCCGGCGCATAACTTGCCGTTTTACGGGGTGAGGACGCGGTTGCGTCAGTTGATTGACCATCACGAAGACCGGTTGTTAGCGATCGAAGAAAATTGTCCTGAGCCAAGAGTCGCGACAGATTTCTTACCCGTGTTATTTAAACGCAAACTGGAAGGTGCCAACATGATGATGGCGCTGGGTGAGGCGCTGGCCCATCTACAGCTATTAATCTATCGTAATAGAATTAAACGCACGGTTGACGAACAGGGTGCCTGGCGCTTTGTCAGTATCGACCCGACCCTGGATAAGCGGCGTCATCAGGCCGATCACGATAAACCCGGTGAAGAATCGGTGATGGTGTAGACGAACTTTCAAACTATTTTGAATTAGGCGTGTGTAGTAATGGCTAACCCGTTTCAGGATCAATTTTTAAAGGCTGGTTTGACCAATAAGACCAAAGTCGAAAAGGCCAAACGTAAACAGCGTAAAAACACCAATCAGAAAAATCGTAACGAGATTGATCAGCTTAATGAAGACCAAAAGCGGCTGTTAGCTGAAGGCGAGAAAAAAGCGGCAAAAGATCGTCAGCTCAATGAGCATAAACATCAGCAGAGCAAGCAAAACGAAATAGCTGCGCAGATTAAACAGCTGATTGAAATGAACAGTATTGAGCCCAAGGGTGATGCTGAGCCGGAAATCTTTCAGTTTGACCATGACGGTAAAATCAAACAGATCGACCTGGATAGTCGGGGTCGGACCCAACTGATTTCAGGCGTGCTCTGCGTTGCTTTACTCGGCGAAAAATATCATCTGATCTCGCGCCGGGTAGCGGATAAAGTCAGCGAACGTGACACTAGTTACATTGTGCTGGCCAACAGCATGGACGCATCAGAAGCGGCAGAAGACGATGAATACGCCGACTTCCCAGTCCCCGATGATCTGGTTTGGTGACGGCCATGGATGGCCCGAATGCCGATTTTGCAGGAGCAAAAATCGGTGACGGTAGGGATGGTGGGAATGCCGAATTTGCAGGAGCAAAATTCGGTAAGCGCCAAGGATGGCGTGAACGCCTGCTTTGCAGGAGCAAAAGCAGGCGCCTAACCGTCGCCCCGATATCCGGGGTAAACGCTTTTTAATTCTTAGACTAAACAACATGTCCCTGACCAAACTAAACCTCAACAACCGCTTCACCAATAGCTTCAAGGCCGATACCGAAACAGCCAACCGGCCCCGCCAGGTTGAGTCGGCCTATTCCTGGGTCACGCCCAAGTCCTTCGATAATCCCGGCATGGTGGCATTCTCCAGCTCGACCGCCGATTTGCTCGGTTTGGATCCAACTCCTGATGACTCAGAATTAGTTCAGCAGCTTGCTGGCCAGCAGTTACCGCCGGCAATGCAGCCTTATTCAATGAACTACGGCGGTCATCAGTTTGGTAACTGGGCGGCTCAGTTGGGTGATGGTCGGGCAATCAATCTTGGTGAGATCACCAGTGATAAAGGTGACCATTGGGCGCTGCAGTTAAAAGGCGCTGGCCCGACTCCCTATTCTCGCGGCGCAGATGGTTATGCGGTATTGCGCTCGTCGATTCGTGAGTTTCTCTGTAGTGAAGCGATGTTCCATCTTGGCGTGCCAACTACCCGAGCATTGAGTCTGGTGACCAGTGGCGAACAGGTGGTCAGAGATATGCTTTATGACGGTCACCCAGCACCGGAACCCGGCGCGGTGGTCTGCCGGGTAGCACCGACGTTTATTCGTTTTGGCCATTTTCAGCTGCCTGCGAGCCGCCAGGATGAGGCGTTGTTAAAGCAGTTCGCCGATTTTACGCTGACCAATTTTTTCCCTGAATTTGGTGAACCATCGAAAACAGCTTATGGACAGATGTTTGGTGAAGTCTGTCGATTAACCGCCGAAATGGTAGTGCATTGGGAGCGAGTCGGCTTTGTCCATGGGGTGATGAATACGGACAACATGTCGATTCTGGGACTGACTATTGATTATGGTCCTTATGGGTGGCTGGATAACTACGATCCAGAATGGACCCCTAACACCACCGATGCCCAGAACCGACGTTACCGGTTTGGCAATCAGGCCGATATCGCGCTCTGGAACCTGGCCCAATTGGGCAACGCGCTCTATTCATTGATTGATGATGCGGCTCCGCTAGAAGCCGGGCTTGAGAGTTACCGGCGTCAATATCAACAGCTTTCCCAACGCATGATGGCCGATAAACTAGGCTTGCGGACGGTCGATGACAATGACAATGAATTGTTTGGTGAACTGCTGGACCTGCTCGGTGCTGTCGAGACCGATATGACCCTGTTTTATCGACGCTTAGCCGATATCGATATAGTCATGCTGACCGATGAAAAAGGTCAGGATTATCAGTTGATGGAGCGTCTGGCGGACTGTTATTACACCCCTGATGAGATTCCGGAAGCGATTGTGCTGCAAACTATCGAGTGGTTGCGCCGTTACGGTCAGCGTTTGGTCGCTGAAAATGCAGATGAATCTGCTCGCCGGAATTTGATGAACCGAACCAATCCAAAATACCTACCGCGTAATTATCTGGCTCAGCAGGTGATCGACGAGGCCGAGCAGGGTAACTACGCGCCGCTGCAGGAACTGTTCGAAGTGATCAGAAATCCTTATGACGATCAGCCTGAATTTGATCATTACTCAGAGAAACGGCCCGACTGGGCGCGTCAGCGTGTTGGTTGTTCGATGCTTTCCTGTAGTTCCTAAAAGACATACCATTAACAATTAATACTGCTGTTTTTGTCCTAACAGAAATGGTCAGGGATATGCCTGTAGTAGGTCGAGTTTGATGACCCATGAATTTGTAATGACATTGTGGAGGAGTTAGTGAGATGAACAGCCCAATTGATGTGAAGTTGCCGCCGCTGGAAAGCCTGATTCAGGATGATGAACAAGCCAGTTCGTTTTTTGTTGATAAACGTAACTTTACTGACCCTCAGATTTTCGACCTGGAGATGGAAAAAATCTTCGAGTCGACCTGGGTGTTTCTCTGTCACGAGAGCCTGATTCCCGATAATAATGATTACTATTCCACCAAAATTGGCCGTCGGCCGGTGCTGGTGATGCGCGATGATGAAGGCGGAATTAATGCTTTCATCAATGCCTGTAGTCATCGCGGCGCGCAACTTTGTCGTACCGAGCGCGGAAACAAAAAATTTATTACCTGCGCCTATCACGGTTGGGTTTTTAATAGCGCTGGTGAGTGTGTTGACGTCCGTGACCATCAGAAAGGTAACTACACCAAGCGCTTTAACGATGATGGCCATGCGCTTAAATCATTAGCCAAAGTCGAATCCTATCGTGGTTTCGTGTTCGGTAGCTTCAGCGAAGATGTACCGACCTTAATTGATCACCTCGCCGAAGCTCGGCATTTTATTGACCTGGTGGTCGACCAGACCGATGAAGGTCAGGAAGTGATTCCCGGTGGATCCAAGTACGTGCATGTCGGCAACTGGAAGATGCAGCCTGAAAATGGCATTGACGGCTATCACGCGCTGGCGACCCATGGTAATTATTTCAAGTTGATTGCGACTGCACCTCAGCGGCATGCCAAAGCTGAACAAAAAGAAGATTTAAAACGTCCTTTTGATGACCAGATGTTAATTGGCGAAAGTGGCTGGTACGACCTTAGAAACGGTCATGCAGTGATGTGGATCACTTTCCCTAAACCGGAAAACCGGCCAATTTTTTCTCGTTATGAAGAACTTAAAGAGAAGTTTGGTGAAGGTCGCGCTAAGTGGATGGTAGAACGCCAACGCAATGTGGTTATTTACCCCAACCTGTTGTTAATGGAACATATTTCCACCCAGGTTCGGGTCATTCAACCGCGTAGCGTCGATGAGACCGCGGTACAAATCTACTGCCTCGGAACCAAGGGGGAGTCTCAGCAAGAACGCACCTTGCGGATTCGGCAGTATGAAGATTTTTATAATGCTAGCGGATTAGCTACCCCGGATGATCTGGTTAATTTTGACGCCTGTCATGCTGGTTATCTTGGCGGCGAAGGCGAATTGGTCGACGGTTATGCCCGTGGCATGGAAAACCTGGTTCCACAGCCAGATTATGCTGCCAAAGAGCTTGGTCTGAATCCGGCTGCTGGTGGTGCCGATGCTGAGGATGAGACTCTGTTGGTAGGTCAGCACCGTCAGTGGTTGAAATTGATGACTAGCTAGGCCATTTGAAGTGAGTTTGTAAAAGGGGCTACCGGTTAACCGATAGCCCCTTTTTTATTGGCTTAAGTATTTGCCACCAATCACGAGTTCGGCGCAATATCGGCCGATCGGTCGGCGTTAATCTGAGGCTTTTCCGACTGCCAGCTACTCGGCCAAATCCCTGATTTTCCGGGAGCCAAAATGCCGTTGGGATCGATGGCATCTTTCACTTTCTGTAAGGTTTTGCCGAGCCCGCCATCCTGACCACTATAGGTGCCAGCGACCAGGTCCATAAACTCGACATGGGCCTTGAGTTCACCAAAGCCAATACTGGCGGCGGCCAGGATAATCTCTTCAGAGCATTGATAGGCGCGACGGCGCTCCTCCTCGTCGCGGGGGTCAAACATGATCATCAGTAACTTGATAACGCCCCGAAACGCAGCCACGTATTCGGTGATGTAATCGAAGCCGTGGCGGTTCATAATTTCGCGCATCATGTCGGTGGCTTTCACACAGATGTCGCCATACAGCGGTGCGATCGGGGTGAAATTGATATGTCCGCCGCCACGCCAGTTAACGATGTTGAACTCGGTCATGTTGGGTTCACCGCGCATTAACTTGGTACGGTAGTTCCAGCCCACATCATCGGTGCCGCGGTCACCTTCCTCGAAAAACTGAACGCCGGGGATATCGGCAAAACTGTTGCGAATAATGTCCCACTGCATGTCGATGTTCTTCGGCAGGCCATAAAGCCCGCCCCACATATTCCACCAGCCCAGGTCCAGGTCACTGCGGGCCTGTTCCCAAACCTCATTGGGCATCGGTGATTTTTCATTCCAGTAGTCAGAACGGGGCCGTTGTACACCAACGCTGTAACTGAGGTGTTCCAGAATCACTGCGTTCTGATAAACCATCGACACTTTAAGTGGACGAATCCGCTCGATAATGGTGTGCAGGTCGGCTTCTTTATCAAACGAAATCATGAAGGGTTTGTGAGCCGGCGGTTTGGGCATTAGCCAAATACCCATCTTAGTGACAATGCCAAAATTGCCCTGGGTGAACATGCCGTCGATATGGGGGCCATATCCATATTTGAACAATGAACTGGCTTGGCTACCAGGCAGGGCGCCCATGCCGGTACGGACCAGACTGCCGTCTGCGAGCAGTACCTCCATACCGCACTGAAAAACAAAGTGATCACCGTAAGGGGTGTAACCGGCGCCATGTTCCATGGCATTGCCGATAACGCCCCCCCAGGCCGGTGCGGCGCAGTCAATCCACAGGTCTGAACCGATTTCCTGCAGGTGTTGATAAAGTTGAATGTAGGAAACGCCAGGCTCGACGACGGCGTAGGCCATCTTTTCGTTGACCTCTAATACCTTGTTCATGCGTTTCATGTCGACGACTAGAAAGCCGTTGAGTCGAGGCGCTGGTCCGCCGTAACCATAATTTTTGCCGGTACCGTAATACCAGATCGGGATTTTGAGCCGATTAGCCAGTCGCACGATCTGCTGGGTCTGTTCAACATTAGCGGGCGCTACCGCCGCGCTAGGAATGCGAAGCTCAGCAGGTGTTGGCGACATTCTATCCAGGTAAGGACTGAGCTCTGCCTGTGGATCGGTGAATACCCAGTCGGGCCCAACGATGTCTATTAGCTGTGAGAGTGCCTTTGCAAAGGTCGCTGGATCAATGTTTGGCGGCGTGATTAATGCCATGTCGTCCTCTCCTTGAATCGCCGGAAATGTAATTGTTGTATCGTTTCAGTCCGGTAATCCGACGACGTTAATTCAGCCGCTAATCTGGATCAAGTGTTACCCGTGATTTAGAGCACAATATTTGAAAACAGAACCTAACTCTGTTGGTTATTAGGGCGGGTTAATCGTTTACAATTGACCCACAATTAAGAGGATTGGTGCCGCAGCCCCGTGCTTCAAACAAATTAGAATAAATGCATCAATATCTGAGGAGAAGTTATGAGTGCAGAACAGGACCACCCCATAACGGTCGAATTTTTTCATGACGCACTTTCGGCCTGGGCTTTTCCGTTTTCTCGCCGTTTACGCCAGTTTGTAGATAAACACCCGAACGTGACGGTTCACCAGCGGGTCTATCCAATGGCTCAATCTCCAGAGTTTTTCAGCAACCTGTTTGCCGATCCAGTGGCGGCCAAACAGGAGGTGGTAATGGAACATTGGCTGGAAGCAAAACAGATGGAGTCCGACGAGCGAATTAACTGTGAACTGATGATGGAAAGGGATTTTCCTTATCCCTATTCGATACCAAATTCTTTAGGTGCAAAGGCGGCTGAAATACTCGGTGGGCAGCCCGCCCATTGGGACTTTTTTGACCGGGTTCAGACCGCTCACCTTTCAGAATGCCGAAACATCGCCGATTATGAAGTGCTGAAGGCTTGTGCGGCAGATATTGGTCTCGACGCCAACGAGTGGTTGGAGCTTGTTGAGGGTGATCAGACCAGGCAGATGGTTCGAGATGACATGCTCGCTGCACAGCGTTACGGGATTTTACGTAATCCTGCGTTAGTTGCTGAGGGGAGTTTTCAACTACCTGGGGAGTGTCGATCTATTATGGGGTTTCGAATCTCGGATGAGGCGCTACAGCGCTGGTATGACGACGTACAACGAAGAATCAAGCTAACTTATTTAGTCTTGACAGATTAAATTTTAAGGTCTTAAACCGGAACAGGGGATTGAATCTAATGAACTCGGCTGAAAACGCACGTCTTGAACAGTTCATGGAAGGCTTACAGCGACGTAATCCGGGTGAGAAAGAATTCCACCAGGCTGTTTATGAGGTGGCGGCCAGCATTATCCCGTTTATCGAAGGTCATCCTAAGTACGAGCAAGCGCGGATACTTGAGCGCTTAACAGAACCTGATCGAATCATTATTTTCAGGGTCGGTTGGGAAGATGATGAGGGCAATATTCGAGCTAACCGTGGTTATCGTGTGCAGCACAATAATGCCATCGGACCCTACAAAGGAGGAATTCGCTTTCACCATAATGTCACTCTGAGCGTGCTCAAATTTCTGGCATTTGAGCAGACCCTTAAAAACAGTTTGACTGGTCTGCCAATGGGC
>JAESTY010000074.1 GCA_016763355.1 Immundisolibacteraceae bacterium | reverse complement strand
GGTTGGGGTTTGATTATCTCCGCTGCGACGACCGTTAAAACGCATCAGGCCTACATTGATGTTATCGAGCCCCAGCACAATATCGTGCATCGCTTCACGCATGTTTTGCAGTCGAGAGGTGCTGGTCCCGGTTACTTTGGCATTCATGCTGTCAGAGGTGTCTAAAACAAACAGCAGATTGGGACGAATCACATTAACCTGATCACCAAGATAGATGTCGGTATCATCAGCAAATACCGCTGAGCCGTAACTGAACGTTAGAAACAAACTAAGTATAAAAGTCTTCAGGGCTTGATGATTCATGCTTGAGCTCCTTAAAAACTAGCCGCCGCCGGGCGCTATTTGAAACGCCCCAGCGTTGAGAATAGTGGTTGCTTGTGAATCGGTTGTGCCGGTGCTGACCATTTCAAAATGGGCAGCAGAAAAAGAGGTTGCGCTATACCCGGAACCACGGGGCGGCTGTGTCCACATGATAAAAGTGGTGCAGACAACACCGTCAGCGGAATAATCTCCAATATCATTCAGATTAAGCTGGGTGCCAGCATCTGCCGCACAGCCAGCCAGCCCAGCATCTTCGGTAAGCACGAATAAACCAGAGTCCGCAAATGTGTTCGCCAGGCCAGTTTCTGCTGTCTGAAACGAGCGATGGCTCTCCTGGGTGTTACCGGCCATTTTTTCTTCCATACTGCTGGTGTTCAATGCGGTAACTGCAATAAAGGTGAGCACGGTTAGTAGCACCAGAGCGACTATTAATACCGCGCCTTGCTGATGCTGCGCTGAAACGGACTGCTTAGAAGGGTAGGTTGACATAATCATCACTGTGGGTTTCGAAGTAATACAGTAGTGGTAAACAAACGGCGGCGGCGGCGATCATTGGCTGCCGCAAAATTTTCGCCGTTAACGGTATAAGCTGATTCATTGATCTGCTGACCGTATTCATCGACCGTATTGAGCAACATGCCAATACGTACCGTTGAGACATTAGCCCAGTTAACGACAGTATCTGAGTCACGATAAGTGTCAGCCACACCATTACCGGTAGTGTCTTCTCCATAAGTAATTTGCAACGAATCAATCCCATCAACCAGCTTCTGCGGGGACCCCACCGCACCCCCACCGCTGGGGGTTGAAATGAAGCGATGCAAGGAAGGGTTGCCATCAGCATCGTCATCCGCAATGTAATAACGCACCGCCTTCATTCCCATCACCTTGGCATCAGTGCCGTAAGACTTGCTTAAGCAGCTAGCCGGATTACATCCGCTAAAGGTGTAATTACCAGGATTGGCATTACCAGGCTCAATAGATCCACCGGCGTTATGCTGTAAGTGCAAACTACCTGTCTGAACGGAGGTCAGTTGAAAAATATCCGTACTATTACAATCAGTAATGGCAACAATCTGGCCATCTTGAAGGTTTCCTACCGAACTTACTTTAAGCTCAGCTGATGGCTGTGGCATTTCTTCATCGATCAGGATTGCCGTTGCAGGATCCAGGTAACGAATGGTGATGCCATCACTACCAGGGAAAAACCCCAACGCCCCATCTACGTCGGCATCAATGGGTGTACCAATAGCGGAGGGTTCCCAGGTAGAAGTTCCTGCAAGATAATTATTCATCCCTTCAAGACCATTACCGCTGTTGAATAGGCCTCCAGGGGCATCGGCATCATCAATGTGGTCGTAGATATTGCCGGCGTCTGCACTGCAACCGAAATAACCTGCCATGCGAATATCTTTAATTAACAGGTTCATGGCAAACCGGGCGTTTTCCTGTAATCTCGCCATATCATCCTGGGTTTCGTAGGCGTCTTTACTGTTAACCATAATGGTTACTGCTCCGAGCAACAGGATAGAGCCGATAACCAGTGCGGTTAATACTTCAACCAGGGTGAAACCTGCTGCTAAACCACCCAGCCCAATGGGCTCGCGCCGGCCAGTTAAAATGTTATTTGTAAATACCATCAGCTGATCTCCACCATCCAGGTTTGGTTAACTACCTGATTATTATTGGAGCGATCGATCCAGGTCATGGTGATTTCATATTCCAGAACATTGCTATCGGTTGCGACATTGGGGTCGTTAACAATCGTTGCTGTGCCGCCAGGTAATTCTCTTGCTACTCGGTTATACCAACAACCCAGAGTGGCATTAACCAGGTTATCGCCGGCATCAGGGTTATCGATACAAACATGAATGTTACTGTCATAGATAACTGCGTAATCATCTGCATTGTTGGCATCTGCACGCATTAAATCAATAATTTCGTAGGCTAGAAAAGTGCCCTGGCTGCGGGTATAACCGCCCTGATTAAAACGCAAAGACTGGCCAATCATGCCAGCCAAGCCTAGCAAACCGACCGATAAGATCAGCAGAGTCACCATCACTTCTATCAGGGTGAACCCTTGCACTCGATTAGAACCAATTGCTTCACTAAAAATTAAATCAGGGCTTTTCATTTCTACAAATACTCCCGGGTTACGGAGTTGAATCAGTACAGTTTGTATTAGCAACAAACGTTTTACTGACCTCAGGCCGACCAGTCACACTGATTGATAATTGCCTGCCATGATTCAAACCACGGTCATCACAGAGTCCAAAAAACACCTGACCGGTGCTTAAAAAGCCATCGGCAGCAAAACCGAGCTCACCAGCGGTAACCACCATGTCTGCTGAACCGGAAGGTTGGCCACGACTGATCAGGAATTCACCACCATCAAAGGCCTGGTCACCATCGTCATCAACGAAAACTATCCAGCCGGTGTCCCAATCCGCATCCACACTGTTACAAACTGGGTTTGCCGCCTGACTATCATTGGTTTGGCAGATAGCCGTCGGCAGATTACGTTTTACCGCCTCACTACGCGCCAAATTGATATGACCGACCAGCGTGTTAACGTCACCAACCATCTGGTTGTTTCTCAGCAGATCTGGAAACGCAGAAACAGCCAGGCCAGTAAGGACTCCACCAATTGCAATCGTAAGTAGTAGCTCAATTAGCGTGTAGCCACGTTGTTTTTGGTTAGAAAATTTCATTGGCCTGTTGTACTCCCCCAGTTAATAGCTTGCACTGATTATGCGATCAACGGCTAAGCGTTGCCGACCAACGGTACTTTCTGCAGTTCTCCAGCAGATGAAACGCCATCAATGCTGCCGCTAAACTAACTCTATTACTAGCAATCGGACAGCTGCTGAGAGCATGATAACTTCCACCCTGGCTGACTATTTGAATTGAGACCCGGGTCCGCTTGGGCTAATCTTGTCAGTTCGTGCAATTCTAAAAAGGGTATTTCCCAGCATAAGCAGCGCGCCCAAATAAAACCCTGTAACGAATTTTCAACCTGACTTACACAAAAGACAACAAGGCATTAGCTCGTTGAGGCTGGCATGATTAACAATACGGCACCGGCATTTCTAATTAGGACAACCTGAGGAAGGAATTATGACCATAGCAATCGACAAAAAGACCACCGCCATACTGGTAATGGACGTTCAGAACGACATTACTCGGATGGACTCAGAGATGGCCGTTCAGATGGGCTTTGCCCAGGAAATTGAGCGCACCGGCATGCTGACCCATTTACGTAATTTAATGGACCATTGCCGGGATACCGGCCTGTTAGTTATCCACGTGCTCATCGATCTGGAGGCCGGTAACCAACCACGAATGCCTAACCGCGGTCCATTTTATGCAATGGTTGCTGGTGGCAATGTTTGCAAGCGTGGCACCCCCGGAGGAGATGTTCACGAAGCCGTCGCACCTGTTGATGGCGAAATCATCGTTTATAAATGTCTATTTAGTGCTTTCGCCAGCTCGGGCTTACAGGAAGTACTGGACGAACATGGCATTACCGACCTTATTTTGACCGGCGTGAGCACTGACGCTGTGGTGGAATCAACTGCCTGGGACGCCAGTGACCGCGGTTACAGCACTATCCTTGCCGATGACTGCTGTATTTGTGCCACTCAGGAACTGCACGATCAGACCGTCTCTCGGATGGCGATGCGCTGCGATGTAAGCAGTTCGGCTGAGTTGATTAAAGCCATTCAATAATCAGCCATCAATAACGATAACAAGATCGCTTAACAGTATGTAAAGAGGAGCTAGCGATGGATCAAGTATCAGATTACGGAAATTTCGGCCTGGAGGATCTTGATGACTGTGTCAACGACGATACCAAAAATGGACGTTTTGAGGTTTCTCGGCGCATGTTTGATGACCCAGCACTTTTTGAGCTGGAAATGGAACATATTTTCGGTAAAACCTGGGTTTACCTCGGCCATGAAAGCCAACTACCCGAACCCCATGATTACCTGACCAGCCGGATTGGTCAGCAACCGGTGCTGATAACCCGCGATGGCGATAACCAGATACACGCCTTTTTAAATAGTTGCCCTCACCGGGGGGCGGAACTGGTTGGCGAGCGTCGGGGTAACAAAAAAAGCATGATGTGCTCTTTCCATGGCTGGGTATTTGACAGCGCTGGTAAATGCCTGGATGTGCGTGCTTCAGAAAAAGGCGCTTATCCGCAGGAGTTTAAAGATCAGAACCATGACCTGTTAGCCCTGGCTAAAGTTGAGGTTTATGGTGGATTTATATTCGGTAGCCTCAACAGCGAAGTTGATGATCTAAAAACCCACCTGGCCGGCGCGACTGGCATGATCGACATGCTTTCTGATCAGTCAGAACAAGGCATGGAGCTGCTCAAAGGCGGGATTCGTTATACCAGTCGATCGAACTGGAAATTGCAGCTGGAAAATATCGATGGTTATCATTTTTTTCCCACGCATTTAAGCTATATCGGTCTGATACAGCGTCGTGTTGATAAAGGTGGTGACGATGATGTAAAAGCCATAGATGCTCGCGAGCTCGGCTCGGTTCAGGGTGGTAATTACGATTTCGGTAACGGCCACATGATGGATTGGGCCTATATGCCCAATGGCGGCGATCGGCCACTAGGGTTTCAACGCGACAAAATCGAACAGCGCTTTGGTGAGCCGAAGGCTCGCTGGATGATCGATCATGTCCGTAACCTGATGCTCTACCCCAATTTGCTGTTAATGGACCAGTCTTCGTCGACCGTGCGCATGGTTCACCCTTTGTCGGTGGATGAAACTCTGGTTGAGGTTTACTGCATCGCGCCTAAAGGTGAGCCCGCAGAAGCCCGACTCAGACGGATTCGCCAGTTTGAAGATTTTCTCGGCCCTGCTGGGTTGGCCACACCTGATGATCAGGCGCTATTTGAGAAATGCCAGCGCGGCCTCAAGGGCCAAAAACGGGGTTGGTTACAGGGTTATGCCCGCGGCATGGATCGCCTAATTGAAGGTCCTGATGAAGCGGCCAAAGAGGTCGATTTACGCCCGGTCACCAGTGGTGGCGATATCGATGTTGAAACGCTAATACATGGTAGCTATCGTCAATGGCTCAAGTTAATGCGGGAAGGGCTAGGCAACTAGTAGTTTTAATCCGTCATTTTCAAGTATCAATAACGCAAAAGGGCCCGGTTGAGTTCACCGGGCCCTTTTTAATCCAATCTGTAAAGATCAGTTTTGTGGCAACTTCAGCGGCACTACCTCTGCCTGATCAACAAGACCTTTAAGCTCTTTAAACCGAGCGATATCATCAGTGAACTGTGCAATGATCGTACTCTGCTTGATATAATTTTCTTCAATAATTTTATCCTGACTCAAAATCTGAGCCCGCACCGCTTCTATATCTTTCACAGTAGACACAGGCACCTTTCGACTATCGCGCTCGTAACTGGCAGCGGAACCGATTAAGTCATCCAGGTTGGATTTGAGGCGCTCTCGGGTGCGTTCCGTTGATTCTATGATTGAGTTAAGGGTATTGATCTGGCCGTTTCGGGCCATTTCCATGCCATCCACACTCATATAGGTAGCAAGCAAAGTGCGGTCATGGCGAGCGGATGCTTCGATAACCAGCTGTTTTTTCCGCTCAATTTCTCTGGTCGCATCGGCCGCCACCAGCTCATCCTCTGTCAGGGCTCGATTGACCTTTTTAAGGACTCTAAAAGAGCGATCATCAAGCACTTCATAACCTAATTTCGCGTCATCAGCCGGAATAATAGATTCCATATGGCGCTGACCTTCCTCATCCGTCCAGCGGTAGACAGTGCCCGCAAAAGAGACCTGGACTGCGGACAGACTCACCAATATAGCCGCCATACGAATCGCGATACCACGACAACTCCAGGCCTCCGTCGAAAAAACTGACAGGCTATATCTGATAATTTGGGTCGGTCGAAACATGGTTAACTGCTCCCGTATTGTTGCTGGTAATCCTCTAACTTTTTCAGCTGATTAGCATATTCAGGTTTGTTCGCCAGATAACTGACCAATTGGGTCAGGTTAATAATCGACATCACTGGCACGCCAAAATCCTGCTCATTTCTTTAACCGCACTGGCACCGTGCTGGCCAAGTTCCTGACGATCCAGTGCAATACATAAGGCGGCCAGGCTAGCCCCGGCTTCAGCAATCAATTTGGCTGAATGACGCATCGACAGCCCCGAAGAAATCACATCGTCGATCACAATCACCTTGCCCTGCAAGGCAGCACCGACCAGCAGTCCGCCCTCACCATGGTCTTTGGCTTCCTTGCGATCATAACTATAGGGAACATCACGATGGTGCTGCTCCGCCAACGCATTCACGGTCGTTGACACCAGCGGAATACCTTTATAAGCAGGACCAAACAGCATGTCGTAATCGAGACCAGAATGTTCCAACGCAGCGGCGTAAAAACGGCCAAGGCGTAACAACTTCTGACCGCTGTTAAACAATCCGGCATTAAAAAAATAGGGGCTTAGACGTCCCGATTTGAGAGTGAACTCACCAAACCGCAGGACTTCGGCCTCAAGTGCGAAAGCAATGAATTCTTCCTGATACGGTTGTAGCTCAGTGGTCAATGTCAGTTCTTCCCCTGGTCCTTTAACGCCACGCTGAGCCCCGGCCAACGGTTTACCAATCCCTGGTGATCAACATCAAATAGGTCCAGTAGCCGGCCCACCGTGTGGGCAACCATGTCATCGAGGCTCTCCAATCCGGCATAGAAAGCGGGAACCGGTGGAAAAATAATCGCCCCAGCTTCGGTGGCCGCGGTCATGTTGCGCAGATGAATCAGATTAAGCGGAGTTTCCCGGGTCAACATGATCAGCTTGCGGCGCTGTTTAAGAATGACGTCTGCGGCCCGGGCGATTAAATTATCGGACAGGCCGTTGGCAATCGCAGACAGCGACTTCATTGAGCAGGGCACCACCACCATCCCTTCAACCAGAAATGATCCGCTGGCAATTTTGGCACCAATATTTTTATTGTCATGAACCTCGTCAGCCAATGCTTCAAATTCTGCCTGACTGACATTAAGCTCCTGCTTAGCGGTCAATATGGCCGCATTCGAGAGCACCAGATGGGTTTCCCAATCGTCTAGCTTGGCCATTACCTGCAAAGGCTGCCAGGCATAGACGGTTCCAGTTGCACCGGAAACCGCCACGATTAATCGTTTTTTGCGTGCTGGTTCAGCCATGATGATAGTTGCTCCTCATTTCCCCATTCTGCGTATCACTGGTTTTTAATATGGCGGTCACCGCTAGCGCCGCAGTGATTTCACTGCCCGTTCGAGGCCGTTTACCGTCATAGGGTACATTTTATCTTCCATCAGCTGACGGGTGATCTGAATTGATGGAGTTCGTTCCCAGAACTCTTCCGGCTCTGGGTTTAGCCAGACCAGGTGTGAATACAAGTGCCGTAATCGCTGCAGCC
>JAESTY010000073.1 GCA_016763355.1 Immundisolibacteraceae bacterium | reverse complement strand
GGCGCCGGTTTTTTAGCCGCGTTAGGATCGACAATGTTGACGCGATAACTACCGATGGCGACCTCATCACTGGCCTCTAATGGTCCATAGCGTTTGGCGGTCATACCGTTGACCTTAATGCCGGAGCCGTTATCCAGATCTTCTATATAGATGCCATCGTGCTGTTGTACAAATTTGCCGTGCTGGCCGCCTACAGTCCAGCCTTTAATCTGAATGTCGCAGGTGCGCGCCTTGCCAATGACCGCTTCGCGAGAATTGATCGAGTGCTGGCCAATGGCCTTGCCCTTGTCGGTTTTTACAATAACTTCAAACATTCAATGTCCACTTGCTATAGCAGCTGTTCGCCCCGTAGCCCGGGGTGATGTTGTTTAAAATAATGCGCGCAGATTTAGTCGAGGATGGCATCACCACCAGCATTGTCCCAGAAGGTATCGATTAATTTCTGGCCGCGGGCTATTTCGCTCTGATTGATGTCGGAGCTGGCATCAACAACATTAGGGGTGACGAAGATCACGAGTTCGCTTCTGTTGTTACGGTAATTATTGGAACGAAAAAGCGGGCCAAGTACGGGTAGGTCACCTAGCCACGCCAGGCTACTGACGTCTTTACCTAATTCCTGATTAACCAGCCCGGATAGCACCATGGTTTCACCGTCGCGCATGCTGATGTCGGATACGGTTTTACGACTACGAAAACCGGGGATGCCACTGACCGCAAGCGATGGATCAACGGTACTGACTTCGGTTTCAATGTTGCCAGTGATGTTGCCGTGGGTATCCGCGAATGGTTTGATCAGCAGAGAAATACCGAATTTTTTGAATTCCACGTTGGACTGACCGGTGGTGTTGGTCGATGGTAATGGCACTTCGCCACCAGAAAGAAATTCGGCTTCGCCGCCGCTGTGGGCAGCAAGTCTGGGTTCGGCCAGAATCAGTGCGTCCCCTCGATTAACCGCAAAGTTGATTAAGGAGATGATTTCGGTAGAAATACCAAAATAACCAATGCTATTGAGTGCATCGACCGCATTCGCGGCGGCAATGCCATTGCCGCTACTGGTGTTGCTCAGCACGCTGGCCTCACCACGACCCGCGTTACTACCAAAATGGCCTTCATTGGCGTAACCGATAGAGGGACCATTAATGGGATTAGACCAGTCGATGCCGAGATTTTTAAGTCGGTTGGTATTGAACTCGGTGATCTTCACGTTCATGTAGATCATCTGTTGAATATCAACCTGTGGCGGTTGAGTCAGGTTTAACAGGCCTGAGTAAACTGAGGAAACTGCCTCTATTATTTTGGAATAGTCTGCGTGTAGCTCGCCCTCAAGAATGGTGTGGCCGCCAAGTTCACGAACCGTTATGTTGGGCACATTCTTAAGCAGGTCGCGGATTTCGGCAGTTTCACGGGAACTATTGGTCTCCCGAATCCTCACCTTGATATCCTCTTCCTGGCCGGTGCTCTTCCAGATATGCAGATTGGTATCGCCCGCCGCTTCTGGCAGGACGATCAGTTGACCACTCTTGGTAATTGAAGTGCTTAACAGGCTGCCGTTACCGACAGCAACTCGGTCGATGTTACCGATATAGATGATTTTGGCCTCGCCGATAAACAGGTCCAGATCTTTTGAGCTGGCCTGTAAACCGGTTGCAATCATCAAACCTGCCATTAGCCAAAGCAGTGCGGCGATGGAGCTAGTTTGCGGGCGTTTTGCATGGATATCTGGTTGTCCCCGAAGGTCAAATTATTTTGTTGGGTATGGCTCATGGTCAGCGGCTCCGATTACTTCAGAATCGGCATGGCACCAACTTCGGCCACCCCGCCCTTACTGTTGCCACCGGCCAGGAACTCGACCTCGAGAATCTCATCGTCACTATCGGAGGGCTTCCGCAGTACCACATTACCGTTGGCATCAATTTCGATGTCCGCGGCGGTTAGCGGTTTGCCGTTTGGACCCAGGATTGGGTTGCCATCCTTATCGCGGACGATGCCATCTTCACCAACCTGAATGTCATCGGCACTGAGCGGCTCGCCGTTTTTGCCTAGCAATGGCGTAGGTCCAGCTGCAGCGGTGGATATCTTGTCGCCCTTCATGCTGATGGAGCCATCTGCATTGACGATGATGTCATTTTCGGTGAGCGGCTTGCCATCGGCACCCAATATCGGGTTGCCATCTTTATCCCGCAAGATACCGTCTGCGCCTATGGTGACATCGTCAATGTTGAGTGGCTCCTCGACCATAGTGGTCAGCGGGCCGCCTTTCATGGAGATGGTGCCATCGGCGTTAAAGATGACGTCATCTTTAGTTAATGGCTTGCCGTCAGCTCCAAGAATTGGGTTGCCATCCTTGTCTCTGAGAATGCCATCTTCGCCAACTGTGACATCGTCTGCACTAAGTGGTTCGCCGTTCGGACCAGTCAGAGTTGGGCCCTTGACCGTAATGCTGCCGTCGGCGTTAAAGACCACGTCATCTTTAGTTAGTGGCTTGCCGTCTGCTCCAAGGATCGGGTTGCCGTCCTTGTCCCGCAGAATGCCGTCTTCACCAACGGTGACATCGTCGGCGCTAAGGGTTTTCTCGACGGTTCGGGTCAGAGCTGGACCTTTCACGCTAATACTGCCGTCGGCGTTAAAGACCACGTCATCTTTGGTCAAGGGTTTGCCGTCGGCACCGAGAATCGGATTACCGGATTTATCTCGTAAGATGCCGTCAGCTCCAATAGTGACATCTTCGGCTCGTAGATCGCCGCCTGGGCCTGGTGGGCCTCCGGAGGTGAGGGCCTGGCCACGGGTAGAGATAGAGCCGTCTGGATTGATTACCACATCATCTTTAGTGAGTGGTTTGCCATCCGGACCCAGAATGGGTTGGCCATTTTTATCGCGCAATATGCCATCGGCACCAATGGTGACGTCGTCCATGGTCAGGGGCTCACCATTGGGTCCGGTCAGAGCAGCGCCCTTCATTGCCAGGGTGCCATCTGGATTAAATACCAGGTCGTCCCGAGTCAGGGGTTTGCCGTCGGCACCAAGAATTAGATTACCGAATTTGTCAGTTACAGTGCCATCGGCGTTAATGATGATGTCATCACGGGTGAGCTTCTTGTTGGCCATCGCCGCACGTTGGCGGGCAGCTTTTTCTGCCATAGCTTTCGCGTGAGCAAACAGATCGCTAGGAGATACCCTGTCGAAATCGGCCAGGCTACGATCTTTGCGATTTCTGAGCATTGCGACCAGTTCGCCCTGTTCCTCTGCAGTAGATAACAGGGCGCCTTCTTTTGGCGTTACATCCACGGTGATGTTGGCGTAGCCTTCACCGCGACGTGCCTGAGCCAGGCGGCCATATTTCTCGCGGAATTCGCCTTTGGCTTCGGTGCCGGTGGCCAGCACCAACAGGTCTTGCATTACCGGCATCAGAACGTCTTCTTCTATGCCAGTCGCGCGTGATTTTTTGGGGATGTCGTCAAGGTCTAGTCGTAAAAACAGGTCAACCCGATCACCGGGTCGGAGCATGCCATCAAAGGAGTTTATTTCGTCGATCTGAACAGTGATGGCGCGACGTCCGGCAGTAATGGTGTCAGAGAAGGTTACCGCGCCGCTAGATTCGACAAAACGTCTCAGCAGGGGGCGTCCACGGCCGACCGGCTGCACCAGTAGCCGACCTTTAATAGAGTCAAAATCTCTACCGGTGAGGACATCACCATGAGCCATATCAACTTCGATTGGTCGCTGAGTCAGGTTATTGGCACCCAATACAGCGCCTTTAGCCAGATCCTGTCGAGGAACTAGAACGACTATTTTGGCGGTTTCTGGTCCGGCTTTTTTTTCCAGTGAAGCGGCTTTCATCTGCAGATAAAAGTAGGAAGAAGCCGCCGCAATCAGCGCAAATACGACTGCACCAATAATCGGCAGGAAACTGCTTTTCTGTTCGCTCATGGTTTATCCCAAGTGGCGTTGTTGTTGTCGAACTGCCAGTGCAGACCCGGTGAATTATGGTTGTTACCGGGTCTATCCCCTGTCGCTAAAGAATACTCTTGATTTTTGGTAAATAAAACAGGTGCTTAATTTCATTAATTAGAAAAAGGATAAGGTTTATTGAAGATGCAAAATATAATTCAAGTTAGGGAAAGCTAAACCCGCTGGTATCAACCTCTTCGGTGATCAGGAAAATTTCCCCATTGCTTTCAATAGTGACGTCATCTTCATTAAGCAGGATATCGTCCTCATCGTCATCTATGCCGACTACAAAGCCATTTCCTATTACAGCGACTGTATTGTCATCGTTGGTGACCAGACTATCCGATCCAATAAAATTGCCATTGGAGTCCAGTACGGTTTCGCCTTCTGAACCATCGCATTCGACTGTGGCTGATGACGTGCTGGTGTCAGTAACCGGCAGGCGTACCACGCTAGAATCGGTGCAGACTTCATCTTCGGTGAGGGGATCGTTTTCGTCGGTGTCATCCTGGGCAAATAGTTCGGCTTCATTGAGCTCGAAAATATCACCGTCACCGTCGATGAAGACGGTAGCCAGGGTCATGGCTTCACCGTCTTCATTATATAGGGGTGTATTACCATCACTCTGTTCTGCGTCCTCACTATCCCCGAAGGAGGGTAGTTCGCCGTCGAGCAGGTCGGCGACACTGAAATCGGTGACATCGGGGATCAGATCTTCGAAGGACATGCCGAGGAAATCATCGACCTTCTGGATGATATCTGCCGCATCGGTGAGCTGGCCTGGGTCACCACCGGCATCTTCATACATCTGCAGGGCTTCTTCCATCGACACAGCGTCGGGCATTTCGGACAGGGTCACTGCAAAGGAATAGCCCTGATAGTTATTCTGTAAGACCTGTTCGATCTCTTCGATAACATTGTTAGAGCCTGCGCCGTTCAGGGGTACCAGCAACGCAAACACGACGGTAGCCAACACCACTACGTATTCAACCATGCCCTGCCCCAGTTGGTAGCCATGGTTGAAGCGTGTTTTGTGTTGCGTCAGGCTCATCAAATAGTCTTCTTAAAAAAGCCCGGGTTTAACAGTATTGCCGACGATGTAGGTGCCTTCGCCGAAATGTTGCACGACTATGTCTACGGTTTCGCCGCTGCGTCGGAAACTCAATACATGACCGCCTTTGAGGGACTGGTCAATGGCCACATCCCAGCCGCGGTGCATATAGTGATCCCGGTAATAGGTGGCGTTACTGCTGGTTGAAAATTCGTTACGGATCAGGAAAGTTTTGGCCTTTTTACCCGGATCAGAACTTCCCAGGTCGTTGACTAAAATGCTTTCGCGCATTTGCGGGAATTTGGTGCTGCTGACTACTCGGGCGCGTTTGCGGTAGTCACTGATTGCCAGGTAACCGGTGCTGTGGCCGTATTGGCCGTTTGCAACCTGCACGGTTAATAAATAGTCCCCTTCGATGCGACTGACAATCTGCCATTCGTTGATGCTGGCTTCGGTATATCCGGGATGTCCATCGACCGGTTTGTGCCAGAGTTTGCGGTAAAACTCCAGCACTTCCTCAATGTCCATCTCGACGCTGAATTTGCGGGTAGTGATGGGGATGCCGTTCATGCTCGCGGAGCTGGCGACTATTTCGACAGTGGCGTCAGGCGGAGGTGGCAATTCTGGAGCACCGAACGCGCCAGCCAGGGTGCTCGAAAGCACTAAGATGGGTAGTAACAGCCAGTGAATCGGATTAGCCATAGTAGCAAACCCCATCTTCAAGAATACGCGGCACTCGGGCCGGCAGGTCATCGCCTTCGAATTCGCAAACCCCGGTAGAATCGTCACAGGAGGATTCACCGACCGGGTCTAGCTCATCTTCGTTGAGGCTTAATCGGTCTGGGTTGACTGCATCAATATCGACATAGCCCCACCAGAGCGAACCGACGTCTTTGCCAGTGTCCGGGTCGGTGGAGACCGAGTCGACGTCGTATCCAAAGTTGAGTTCTGTAAGAGGGCCAAAAATCGGCAGGATATCGATGATTGGATCACAGCCGCGGATTTCTGGTGCGATGATGCCGATCACATCCTGGCCGACGTTAATAACCGGGTTATCGAGCAGGGAGGTGGCCACTAGTCCTTTGATTCGAGTCATGGAGTGATCCATGCCGCCGGCATTCCAGCCATCGGTGAGGAGTCCCGCACGAGAGGTCAGCACCAGGTTTTGCATTTGCGTGCTGCGCAAGGTGTTGCCGGTAGTGTCGGGAATGTCGATTAGGGGCAATGAGATGGTGGTGCTAAATAATCCCTCGGTGTTGATGGCATCAAAATTACCGGGTGCACCAATTAGATCCGAGAGGGCACCGAGCACCTCACCGATAAAATCCATGATGTCAGCAGCGACGGTATAAATGCCCAGAAAATCCGGGGTGTCATCCTCGCCGTTCAGCGTTGATGTGGAGGCGGCTGACAAGTCTGCAGCCACTATGGGTGAGGCAATATGATCGCCATCATGATGATGCCAGAGTGGGTTTGCTTGAATAGCGCTCCAGCCGTTATCGTCACTGCTAGTGAGTAGCAGACTGGTGTCGGATAGAAACCGTTGGCGGGCTTCGTCTTTGGTATCTCCCAACGATTTAACTGGCTGCAGGCGGGTGAAGTCGTCGGGTTGTTGGCTGCTATCGCCATACCAGACGCTGTACTCCCAGGCTTCGTAGCGGGCCATCTGAATAGCGCTGTGGCGCAGATCAATAATTTTGCCCAGCCACGGGATTAGCAGGAACAGAGGAATTAAAAAAAATGCCGCCGCGAGGGTGAACTCGGTCATGGCCTGGCCTTGCTGGCGAGGTTTGTTTGACCAGTTAAGGGTCAAATCGAAAGACCCAGTGAGGCTAACAGGTCACTGATATTTGGCACCTCATCGAGTGCGGAACTGGCCAGTGACTGAAGGTCACCGGTCCAGACTACCTGCTGTTGCAGTAGTAACGCCATGGCGCGTTCGCCATAGCTGGTATCGACCAGTCTGGCTTGCCAATAGGGATTAAAGGCGCTGCCAAATTCCTGCAGGCCATCGCGGCGCTGGAAATAGGTCAGGTCATTAGGCCGGCTGAAATAG
>JAESTY010000072.1 GCA_016763355.1 Immundisolibacteraceae bacterium | reverse complement strand
TATTCCCGCAATCTAAACAGTTTACAGTGAGTTTGACACTAGCAGACATTACCTGCGTGTTGCAGAACAAGATGAGTGGAGGCTGAGGCCGGAATCGAACCGGCGTAAACGGCTTTGCAGGCCGCTGCATAACCACTCTGCCACCCAGCCTTTATTTAACTTATAGTAATTTTTTTAGCGATCTTGCTATCTATTTTGCAAATCTTGGAGCGGGAAACGAGATTCGAACTCGCGACCTCAACCTTGGCAAGGTTGCGCTCTACCAGCTGAGCTATTCCCGCGTCACAGGGGGGCGTATTTTAGGGCCCGGGCTGATCCTGTCAAGCACCCCCGGCGGCCCCACCACGTAGGTGTGGCCAGGCCCCACGCAGATAACCCCATAAAGACCATAGGGTTAACAGCAAAGCTCCTTGTAATAAAATTAATCCAATATCGTAAGTGGGCAAAATTCCGAACAGATTTTCCTGATAAATCATCATGGTCAGTGCCCACATCTGCAGCACGGTTTTAACTTTGCCCCAACCACTAACCGCCACCAGGTCATTGACGGCACGTTCGGCCATCCATTCCCGTAATGCTGAAACGGTTATCTCACGGCCGATAATCAGTACCGCGGGTACTAAAACAAACAGTGAATGATGGGCGTAGGTGAGTAGCACCAGGGCCACCGCTACCTGCAGCTTGTCGGCTACCGGATCAAGAAACCGACCGAAATCAGATGATTGATTAAGACGTCGTGCGAGCATGCCATCGAAAATATCGGTGAGCGCACCGAGCAGAAAAATCCAGCCGGCGGCGGGTCTGCCCCATTCAGCGGGTATCAGGAAACAGACTGCCATCACTGGCAATAGGGCAATCCGGAACAGGGTTAACAGATTGGGAATATTGATAGTGGACGTCGTTTCTGGGTTCGGATTAGAAACGGGCTCGGACTGGTTTTCGGAATCAGATGTGATGGTCATGAATGGATCGTAGAGTTGAAGTAATTATCAGCTTAATCGCCGCCGTGAAACCTATCATAAACCAACTCGGCAAGCTGTTGGTTAATACCGGTCACCTGGAGCAGTTCATGCTTACCCGCCCTTTTGACTTCCTGCAGGCCACCAAAGTGGGTAAGCAGGCTCTGACGCTTTTTCGGGCCTAGACCTGGGATTTGCTCCAGCGGTGAGCTACCGACCCGCTTACGCCGCCGCTCCCGGTGACCGGTGATCGCAAAGCGGTGAGATTCATCGCGGATATGCTGAATCAGGTGCAGCGCTGGCGAATCAGCAGAGAGTTGAAACTCTTCACCGCTGTCGAGCCTATGTAGCAGCTCTTCTCCTGCCTTACGCTCTGGGCCTTTGGAAACTCCGATTACGCAGAGGTCTTTAATCTCCAGTTCGTCGAGAACTTTGGCAACCCTACTGAGCTGGCCCTTGCCGCCGTCTATAAATAGGACATCGGGAAAGGCAGCCTCACCCTTTTTGAGCCGGCTATAGCGACGCCGTAGGGCCTGCTCCATGGCTGCATAGTCATCGCCAGGGGTGATGCCACTAATATTAAAGCGCCGGTAATCAGATTTAAGCGGGCCCTGTAGATCAATCACCACGCAGGAGGCAACAGTGGCCTCACCCATGGTGTGAGATATATCAAAACACTCGAGCCGTTTTGGTGTCGATGGCAGGTTTAACGCTTTGCGAAGTCGCTCATAGCGCTCGGCAATACTGGCTCGATTAACCAGTTTACGGTTAACCCCCTCTTCGGCGTTGGCTTCGGCCAGCTCTATCCAGCGTTTGCGATCGCCGCGCTGAGGACGGCGAATCTTGATTTTTCGGCCGGCTTGCTCGCCAAGCGCTTCGGCTAACAAGTCCACATCTTCGAGCTTGAGATTAACCAGCAATTCGTTGGGCAGTTCCCATTCAAGATAGTGCTGGGCAATAAAAGCGGCGAGTACGTCTGCGGCCTGCTCTTCGCCTTCAAACTTGGGGAAAAAAGTCCGGTTACCCAGGTTACGGCCATCGCGAACCATGAACAGCTGGATGCAGGCGACGCCATGCAGGCTAACTGCCGCAAGCACGTCCAGGTGTTGATCCGAGCCGTCGATAAATTGCTTTTCCTGCACCCGCCTTAGGCTCACCACCTTGTCTCGATAACCGGCAGCACGTTCAAAATCCAGGTCTGCAGACGCCTCTGCCATACGCTCTGCCATCTGGTCGAGTAGCAGCTGACTTTTTCCGGTCAGGAAAAGAGTGGCGAGTTCTACATCGGCGGCATAGTCCTGATCGGTGACTTCGCCGACGCAGGGAGCAGAACAACGTTTAATTTGATGCTGCAGACAGGGCCGGGAGCGATTACGAAAATAGCTTTCACTACACTGACGCACGGGAATAATTTTCTGCATCAAGTAGAGACTATCGCGCACTGCACCGGCGCTGGGATAAGGCCCAAAATAACGGCTTTTACCGTTTTTCTTGCCCCGATGAATACTCAGGGCTGGATAGTCATGCTCAGTAGAGAGACGAATATAGGGATAACTTTTGTCGTCCCGCATCAAGATGTTGTAGCGCGGTTGCAAATCCTTGATCAGGTTGCTTTCCAGGATCAGGGCTTCGTTGGCGGTGCGAGTAATAATAATTTCAATGTCACGAATCTGGCCGACCAGTGCGGCGGTTTTAGTGTTGCCGTGATCTTTACTGAAATAACTGGAAACCCGTTTTTTAAGGTTTTTCGCTTTACCGACATAGATCACCTTGCCGGCGGCATTTATCATTCGATAAACACCTGGACGGCCGGTGAGGTGTTTTAAAAAGCCTTTAGAATCAAATTCCTGCTCGGCTTTATCAACCGTGTCATCGACAAGCTTGGCGTCACCATTTTTTGGTTCTGATCCGTCAACAGCCATCTAAGAGCACCTGATATTCAACTGAATTGGGCTTCAGACAGTTCAGCATTTTCAGCAAGATCCACTAATTGTTTGCAACGCTTAAACACATCGCGAAACATCGACTCGGTCAGGCGACGGGTATTGATGTTGTAACGACTGCAGTGATAGGAGTCGACCAGCAAATAGCCGTCGGGTAGCTGATGTTCTGCACCATGAGCAAACGGCCAGTCCTTGAGTTTTAGCTGAAGTGAACGTAGCACTGCTTGGTGGGCAATGCGCCCAAGCGCAAGCAATACTTTAGGTTGCCTGGCCTTTATCTCGGCAAGTAAAAATCGATTACAACTGCGAATTTCGGCACCGGTAGGTTTGTTTTGTGGCGGCAGGCACTTGACCGCATTGGTAATGCGGGCACTGGTCAATTCAAGTGCATCGTCCGCTGATATCGATTCACCATTGGTCGCAAAACCAAACTCATGCAACATCTGATAGAGCAGCACACCGGCCTGGTCACCGGTAAATGGGCGGCCGGTGCGATTAGCGCCATGCATGCCGGGAGCCAGACCAACTATCAACAGCGACGGCTGTTCACTGCCAAACGAGGGCACCGGCCGTGCAAAATAGTCTGGATAGTCCACCAGCACCTGATCGAGAAAATCACTCAACCGGGGACAGTCTCGGCAATCGGGATCAAATTCATTAGTGGCGGTTAGCCGTTTTTGAGATGAATTATTCACAAGTAACCATTTAGATGTTGAAACATTCCCCTACGAGAATTTAAGCCAAAACCATAACCTGCATAGTACCGGACAACGCTGTTCAACCGCAGGCTTTCAGTTGCTTCTACCCCCTGGAACCGCATCTGAAATTTGCTAAAATCAAACATCTCGCGACTTCCCATTTAACAGCAACTCCCCATCCGCCCGCTCACTTGTTAAACTGGCGGGCTTTTCCAAACAACGGTTAGTGACCGACAATCGTCAGGTGGCTTCCGGTAGATCTTTTCAGGGGATTTCCATTGAACTCAATTGCCGACGAACTCCAACGGCGACACCAGCTTGCTGAGCTAGGTGGTGGTCAAAAACGTATTGATGCCCAGCACAATAAGGGCAAACTGACCGCCCGTGAACGTTTGTTATTACTGCTCGATGAAGACTCTTTCACCGAATTCGATGCATTAAAACAGCACCGTTGCCAGGATTTTGGCATGGCCGGCCAGGAATTTCCGGGCGACGGCGTAGTCACCGGTTACGGCTATATTAATGGTCGCCTGGTATTTGTGTTTTCCCAGGACTTCACCGTAATCGGTGGTTCCCTGTCTGAAACCAACGCCGAGAAAATCTGCAAGGTGATGGACAAGGCAATGGAAATGGGTGCCCCGGTAATCGGTCTTAACGATTCAGGTGGTGCTCGTATTCAAGAAGGCG
>JAESTY010000071.1 GCA_016763355.1 Immundisolibacteraceae bacterium | reverse complement strand
TGAAACGTCTGATTTTAATTTGATCAATACCATGTGCATGATCATTGGGGTGTCGATCCTCTTAATTTGGGTGAATGGTCGATAGAGTTGCTGTTGGGGTGTTTTTATTGAAAATTGATATTAGCAAAACTATTAGGCTGCTCGGAAAAGTTGCAAGGTTAACCCAAACCGCGTAGATCCGTTATTTCAGCCAGGCTCGGTCTCTGCTTAATGCTGCCGATAGCCAGCATCATGTTGATGGCTACCTCAACGCCGGGTAGGTCTAGCTCACCGGTGACGTTCCATAGCGGCAGGGTTCTGGTTAATGCCAGGTCGATTACCAGGTCAGAATAGTCCGGCATTTGGTGTTTAACCATAGCTTTGGTTTCTGTTGGGTTGTGCTGACAATAACGAGCGCCTCGGGCGTGGGCACTTAGTAAGCGCTTAAGCAGGTCTGGTTGTTGTTGCACGAACTCATCTCGGGCTACCAGTAATCCCCACTGAAAATGGGGCTCGGCTACGCTGACAGGTTCAACCAGGCGAAGTACGCCTGCAATCTCTCCGGCAGCTAACATCGGCTCGGTGGTGAGTTTGGCGGCATATTCATTGCGGGCCATGCCGTCTAATGATTCGTAATTCTCCCTGAGCTCAACAAAAGTGACGTCGCGATCGGGGTCGAGGCCCGCTCGGCGTAATTCCATTTTCATTAAATGGCCATCGCAACTGCCGTTGGACAAGACCCCAATTCGCTCGCCTTTAAGCTCTGCAAGGGATTGAATGTCGGGTCGTACGACGAGAAAAAAATGGTCGAGATTGTGCATCACATGGCTGGCGACCATTTTGCCATCGGGGAATGAGCCGTTGTCGATTGCCTGTAAAAACGGTGGTGTTCCCATACGGCCAATCTGGATTTCACCGCGGCCCATGGCCGCTGCAAGGGCATCACCGCCGGGTATGGTGCGGGTGGTGAGGTTGATGCCCTCGTCAGTAAAAAAGCCTTTTGCCTGGGCCATGACGAAGGGCCAGTCATGGTGTCCGCCGCGGTTGGCAAAACCCCAGGTGACGTTGGTTAGGTTGTTAGTAGACAAGATAGAAGTGTCTCGTGTGATGAGGATGCGGTTTGGGTGCTTTGTCACTATTGCCCGACTGGTAGTGTATTAGGGCTTGCGCAAACTGATACCGGGACGGTAGTTCATTATTGCTGACGAAACGGATTATCACCCAGGGATATGGCAACACCATAATCCTTGACTAAGGATTATCCAAAGTGGAGTTTAACTTCGCGCAGGGCAAGGATGGCTCGGATGAAGGTATCGATATCCTCTGTCTCAGCCGGGTCTAGCTCCATTAGTACCGGCCGGTTATGAAATCCGGTGTTGGTGTTGAATGGTTCCAGGGTCTGGTGTAATGCCTGGAGTGACCAGTCAGATTTGGTTCGGCAGTTAACAAGGCCGATCACCATGTTGAGGTCGGGGTTTTTCTGGCGGGTGAAATTGTCGATGCAATTCAATACTTTGAGACGCAAATCTGGCCGCTGGACGTCAATTAACCAGATGATAGAACCGCTGTTCATCTGGTTTGGGCGCAACTGGCGGCAGTCTGGCTGTGACCGGGCAACGATGGTGGCTTGCCAGCCTGAATTGCCAGACCCGGAATAGCTCAGCGTTAACGGTTTGGAAACCGAATCGCTGGTGTTTTCCTGGTTTGAAGCCGATTCGATACCCAGGTCGGTAGTGGCGTCATCCGAACCGTCTAATTCTTCCGGTGTAGCCGGTTGGTCTGGTGTGTTTTGGTGGTCTTCGTTAGTGGTGATATCGACGAGGGAATTTAGAAAATCGGAATTGGCCGGATCGTCTATTCCAACGACCAGAAGCTCTTCATGAATTACAGGCCTGGAGGGCAGTCTATTCGGGCGTAGTGCTTCTTCGATGACTTCTAATTTGTCGAGAATTTCATCGATAGATTGTGGCCGGCTACGCTGTTGCTGGCTGAGCATATGATCAACCAGGTGTAGCAGTTCGTCTGAATATCCCTCTGGCATCAACGAGGTCAGTGGTACGTAGGTGTCCCTGCCGTCATTGTCGATGGAGCCCTGGCGGAGAATCGATCGTCGAGGCGGTTTGGAGGTTATGCAGCGGTAGATGGTAGCCCCCAGCGCATAGATATCTGATGCGGGGCCGATGGTTTCGTTGGTGCTTAGGTATTGTTCGATAGGTGCGTAGTGGGGTGTTACCACCTGGATCTCGGACAGCGATTTGATGTCCTGAGCCTGGGCACCACCAAAATCAAGCAGCATTGGTTCGCCAGTTTCACGGATATAGATATTCGATGGTTTGATATCTCGGTGTACGCAGTCGGCTTTGTGAAGTTCGCCGAGGCCAAATAGCACTGGCTTGACGATTTGAATCAGCACGGATCCTGAAACCGGATAAAAGTCTTCCCGTTTCATCAAGGAAGCCAGATCCTGTCCGGGCTCATAACGCATGACGATATAGGCTGTGCCATTGGCATAGAAATAACGCAGTACGTTAACGATATTGGCGTGATTGAACTTTGCAGCGATGCGGGCTTCCAGAATAAATCGGTTTTTACCGTCTTCGAAAGCATCCTGGTGTTCCTGTATTTCGCAGCTTACTTCCCCGGCATCACTTCTCGAGGAGATATCAGCAGGAAAATATTCTTTGATGGCCACCGGCATATCGAGTATGTAATCAACGGCTTTATAGGTAATACCAAAGCTGCCAGTACCGAGCAGATCCTCAATACGGTAGTCATAAATGGTGGTGTTTTGCGGCAGGCTGCGGCGCTTGATTTTAGGGCTGTTCATGGATTTGCTATTAGCGCCTGGCAATCAGCGGGCGTAACCCAAACAGGGATTTGACCTTGTCGATAAAGTTGCTGGTTGGGGAGCTGGGTTCCTCGGCCGAGATAGTGGCCTGTTCGCCACTGTCAGATTCGCGGAACAGCACACCCAGTAGCTGAGCCCCATCCGCCGCTGCATAAAAACTGTTGACCTTCTCCAGGGTGATCTGCAAAGAAGTTGCGGTAG
>JAESTY010000070.1 GCA_016763355.1 Immundisolibacteraceae bacterium | reverse complement strand
TAAACTGCTGACCCTGCAGCGGGGCCAAGGCTGATTTGGTGTCATAAGTTTTTACTGTGGTGATAAAAAGATCAGCCGGCGGCAGCGCTTTTGGGTCAGTTTCAATACTGACCTTAACGGTTGTATCGACTAGCCCGGTGAGCGAAACGCCCTGGTTACGCAGGTAGTCAGCTCGGTCGCCCCTGGCTAATAGAATCACCTGTTGTCCAGCGCGGGCCAATAGAGCTGACATGATTGAACCAAGAGCGCCAGCGCCCTGTATCACTGTGATCATGTTGGCCTTTTATTGATTGAGTATTAGGGATGATTGGGGTGGTGAAAAAATAAAACTAATAGCCATTTTAGTTGCATCGATTCTAAAGTTATTGGCTGGCAGGGCGACGGAGTAGTTAGGGCTTTTGGTTTTCAAGAACCCAAAATTATGCCGGTGTTGTTGCAGTGTCAGAACGGACTAATTATGGCTTTTAGCATTTTTAACAAATAAGACCATGTTTGATTGGGTGCAGATAGTGAAACCAGTTCTGGAGAGTAGTGTGAGCAGTGGTTGTTGCAGAGTTAGCTATAGGATCGCCGTTGGCCGTCGTAATCGACGAGTTCAATCGGCGGGAGTCTATGACTGATGACTTAATCAAATTAAGTGGCTACCAGCGTATAGCCAGCAGTTTGTTGGCTGGAGTCATTGTTATGGTGATGGTTAGCGGTTGTAGTGGTAACCCATTGCCAAGTTCCCAGGCAATGGTTGATTCAAACTGGGATACCTTCGCTGAGGCAAAGCAGGCTTTTGACGCTATTGAGCTGGGCATAACCTCTACCAACGAGCTGGATGATATCGGTTACGGTCTCAATAGCTCTCCCAACGTACGGATTCTGAATTATCTCGAACTTACCGGTCGCTTTATGCCTAATCCCGCTATCGGCTTTGATCAGCTTGAGGACCAGGTCAGGATTTGCATAAAAGCTAAAACTGCCTGTGAAGGTTACCTGGTCAATGTTCGCAAAATCAAAAAAGTACGCGAAGGCAGCGTGATGCTTGATTTGCTTAATATCAAACGCCGAACTCGGTCGACCGGATGGCAGTTTGATGCACTGCTGTTAATCAATAAAAACCTGGTGGTCTATAAAATTTGGGGAGGCACTCCGAATATCAACGAGCAGAGCAATAGTAATAACCCGCTGGGGCCACTGCAAAAATTGCCTACCGCAGTGGTCGGTCAGGTGTTTTAAGCGCTTTGAGTAACCCTATAGCGAATGGTCAAGAAACCCAGGGTTAACGTCAGCATCATAATAGGACAGGGCTTTTCCAAGCTCTGATTCGGTCCAGGTAATGGCTTCATACTCAGGGTGAGCATCGATGGTGCGACCGCCACAACAAAGTTCTAACCGAATACCAAAGCTATCAAAAAAGTGCATTGAGAAGGTATTTCCATAAGACTGCTTGGTGGGTCCAAAGGTATCAATATCAATGCCGTCATTACGCAGGTACTGGCCAATCACCAGAATATCGTTGGGATCTTCTTTGGTGAATGCGATGTGATGCAAGTGATTGTCTTCACCGGGGAAGATGGCCAGTTCCTGTCCACCCACATCCCGACACATGCGAAAGAGTAGCGCTGATACCAGCTGTTTGTCATCGCTGACAATTTTTTCAGAGACGGTAAATTCGAGCACTTCTGTGAGGAATTTAACCGTAGCAGTCGGGTCGGCGCTGGTCAGTCCGACATGATTAAGAAACATCGGTGCTGCGGTGCCTCTAAGCTCTTTCGGGGTTACCCAGTCTGGTGATTCAAACCCGGTGACGTAGCCACTTTGTTCCATCTCAGCAAAAAGTCGTAATCGTTGGCCGCCTGGAATGGTGAAACTAATGGAATTACTGAGTCCTCTTAGGGGCTCATTAGCGGCACTGGTTTCTACTTGAACGCCAGCAGCTTCTATGCGCTGACTGAGCTGATCAAGGTCTTGCTGGTCGCGCACCTGAAAACCGATTTCAATTAACTGGTTCTGTTCGGTTTGCTCCAGCACCAGGTTGTACTGAAAAGTTTCATGCCAGCAGCGCAAATAGGCGCGCTCGGTATCGCGCATGCTCTCGAGCATGCCGAAGCTATCCCGATAAAATGCGAGGGATTTTTTTAACCGATTGTCGTTTAAACCCAGGCGAACGTAGGCAATGCGCAAAATTCCGCGATGTTTCAGCCCCATGTTCCTCTCTCCTTAAAAGCGGTTGACCGTGTTTCCCTATTTAGTGGGAATTGAGCAAACTCAATTTGATCGATAGCGGTTAAGTAACCGCGTCAAAAAAACCTTCGGGAACCGCTGATTCATAATAAAAAGCTCCGCGTGGAAAGTTTTCCATATCCCAGATTACAGGTGGCACCACGAAGGGTTTGCCCGTGGCCTGGTAGGCACCATTAAAGAATTCGTTACGGTTGCCGGATGGATCGTGAAAATAGATAGTGGTGACACCAGCAATGCCGTGACGGCTAACGCCGTACTCTAACGATGGTACGTCATCTTCCTTGAGGATATCCGCGCCTTCTAACACTTCTCCACGGCTATGCATGCCAAAAGCCATATGGTGGAAAGCGCCATTAGGCCCGGGCCCAAGCGCCAGGTCGTGCATAGTGTTAGTGCAGCTCATAAAGGCAGCAATAATGTTGCCACCGGGATCCACCACTTTTTCGGTGAGATTAAAGTCGAACACCTTGGTCAGAAAATCCACCGTTGGTTGGGCGTTTTCGCAGGACAGCAGCGTGTGGTCAAGGTGAGTGACCTTGGCGCCAATTTTGTTTTTCGAAACGCCGGGGGATGGGTTAAGCATGCCATTGGCGTAACCAATCTTATCTATTTGATAGAACAGCAGCATGTTGTGTTCTGAAGGCAGGGTGATCATTACCCCGGGTCCCTGGCCAGCGATTTCACCTGCCGCTATATCGACGACTTTAAGGCCGTGCTCAGTGGCAGCTTCGGCTGCTTCCACCAGGTCGGATGGATCATTGACCTTGAAACCGACATGCTCCACTCCGGCACGATCGCTTAGTGTAGTGATCACACAGTGATGGTCCTGGCACTCATCGGCCTGGAAATAGGCACGTTGATCATCGGCTTCCACCAGGCGCAGGCCTACCACGTCGGTGTAATGGTTGATTGCCTTCTGTAGATCCATGACCCTGACGTTGGCGTAGCTAAAGCGACTTATTGCCATCTCTCTCTCCTCTCGATACCCAGATTTGGTTGCCGTTGGGTGACGTTAAGTGTCCTTAATTCCAGCCATGATTCATAGCAGGAATTTTAAATATTCTACGGGTTATCTATTTTGATCCTGATCAAATTAAACTGCATCAACCCAAACGGGCAGACAATGGACTGATGGTTCTGGACTGCCAGGGTGACTCAGTTTCGAGGATCAAATCGCTGCTTGGGGCAGCCACACAGATCAGCTGATAGCTGGTTTCTAGAGTATCGCCCTCACAATGGTTTTGTGACATCGGGCTTAATGCAGTCACGGTACCACTGATAACCACCGCCTTGCAGGCACCACAGCCGCCTCGAAGGCAGGTGGTGGCGAGCATAAACCCGGCTGCTTTGGCTGCGGATACCAGGGTTTGATCGGAATCACATCTAGACTGGATCGGCGCTAAATCGCCGTGGCGAATTTCAACCCGGTAACTCATGTCAGGCCGCGGCGGTCTCCAGGCTGGCCAACTCGGCTTGCAGCAGGTCAATACCAGCCTGTCCTTTGCCAGCTTCGCCAGTAATCGCGGTGAGGGCTTTCTGTCCCGAAACCGCCGCATCACCACCGCCAGATTTAATCTCGGTTAGCAATGCCAGGCCCTGATCAAGGAACAGTCGTAAATCGGCTAGTGCCAGTTCTCTAACCCGGCCATAACCTTTAATGAGCCGGCCCGCATCGGCCGCCAGGGCACCAAACTCATCTCCTAATGGCTGCCATTCGCGGATGCCTCGTTGCCAGTTATGAATCTGTTGCATTTCCTGCTGATGACGCCACGAACTGAGTCGAAAGCGTCGGGTCCAGCCGATAAAAGCCATGGTTCTGAAACCCCAGATTGAGCTGGTTTTGATCTTCATTTCCGGGGTTATGTTTTCGAAGTCTGAGTTAAATCGTTTGCCAATGTTACGAACCAGCTCAGCCAACACAGGTGGCAAAATGCCATAAAGCTGCTGGGGGTCCGGGGCGAGATAGTCTTCTATTAACATTTTCTGGCCCGGTTTCAGGCCATGTTCTTTGGCGATGCCTTCAAACCGTGAAGGCCGGGTTTTTAACTGTGCTACCCGGGGTGAGTCCTCGTAGGTTAGCCAGAGGGCAAGATGCTGGGCATAGAGCGCCTGCAGGTTTTCGTCGGCTTTGAACTCGTTGAGCATTTCCAGGTAAGCGCGGGCATAGGCTTCATTCTGATAATCAATTAACTGATACAGCGCTTCGGCCAGGGTTTGGTTGATTCTAGCCGGCAGGGTTTGTTGTGCTTCCGTCAGTAAGTTGCGATAAGTGGTCTGGTCTTTTTTAGGCAGCTTCTCAGCGCGCTCGTCCGCCATCTGCTGCCAGTCTTTAACTTCAGCTTTCTCAAAATGGGCGCGGGGCAGGGTGCCATCGCTCATCATCTGATAACCTAAGTCAAACGCCTTGATGTTGTCGCCTACGTTTGAGCCAGCGTCTTTAATAGCCTGATGAAAAGGCTCAACCGGCAGGTTGAAACTTGGTGAGGCAACCACCGCACCGAGCAAAATGGCGTTACTGCTTAGGTAGGAGAGCCCGGCTTCGGTGACCATATTCTGGGCGTGAAACAACCAGGTGTTGTCACTCAGAGTTTCGGCAGCGGTTTGAATCACCTCTATCGGATAAATACCACCTTCGGCGGGCATTTTTTCCAGGGTGCCCAAATAGCGATAGGTGTTGGCGACTATGTTGCAATCTTTGGCAGCAAACCCGCCTTGGAGCAAACGGCCAAGTTCGAGAAACTCCTGGGCCAGGATCAGGTTGACATCACCGGGTACGGCAAACGACGAAAGGATCGGCGGCGTGTCGCTAACCGGGCTGGCTTCGAGGTAGTAAATAACTGATCCTGCCCGTTGGGATAACCCCAGCAGACCAATGCTCTGTGCTTGCCAGCCAGAGTTTAATAGCCCCCGAACTAACCAGTCACTGAGTACGCCGCCACCCTGGCCACCTACAGTGCCGATCAGGGCACGAACCCGACGATTTTGCTGATGTTCAACCATGCTAATTACCCCGCCACTGCTGTGGAATCTACTGGAATTAACATCGACTTGATACGACCCCAGAGCTTTTCGTACCAGAATACGTTATGGGTAACAGTCACCTTGTGAAAGGATGGACAGAGTCGTGCGGCATGAGCAATTTCGCCACAGACGCCACAGCCAACACAGGTGGTATCAATAGCCGCTACTTTGGCGCTTTTAAGCAAGTTGTCGCTGTCATTGAGGGTCAGTGAGGGGCAGCCATTAACGCGCATACAAGCGTGGTCGCCAACACAGACATCGTTATCGACACCAAGTCGCTCCACTTCTACCCGGGCTCCAGCAGCCAGCAACTTGCGTCGTTCCGGTTTTACCGTGCGCTGGCGCTGCAGTTGACACTCTCCTTCGGAGATGATGACTCGCAGCTGAGGCTCTTTAGGGGCCTGGATTTTTTTCAGCTTTTTCTGAAAATCTTTAAATTTGTAGGGGTCGGCTTTAACAACCTGTTTCACCCCCATGGCTTTAAAGGTGCGTTCGATATTGAGGTCACCACCGCCTTTTTCTCCGGTCAGCAGGGCACCAGAATTGGGGTTTTCATGGGCGCCAGTCATGGCTGTCCATTTATTATCCAGTACTACATAGGTGGCGTCCTGCTTGTTGTAGATACCGTTGACCACGCAGGTGTTCATAGCGCTATGCCAGAGGGTGCCATCACCCACTACTGAAACATTGTGCTGTTCAGACATCGCTGACAGTGCTGTGGCCGCTGCCAGACCACCACCCATGCCCATGTTCGAATCTGCCATGTTGAAAGGTGCTAAACCGGCCATGCCGTAACAGCCGACATCGGTGGCATGCCAGTCTTTCTCGCCGGTAAGCATCTCGTTGATTTTCATCTGTGAGAACACCGGGCGCTCTGGGCAACCGGTGCAAAATGTTGGTGGTCTCGGTGTAACCGGTTTGGGGAATAGTTTGGCTGCCATCTGCTGGCGTTCAATCTTCTCAGCGGCGAGTTTTTTGATCTGCTCTGCCTGCTCCGGCAGGTGGGTGGCCGTAAATTCACTCAGCGGTCCGATCAATTTGCCCGGCACCAGCTCGCCTACACCGGGAATCAGATCGTGACCGGTAAAAGGCGTGGTGATACCACGCTGATGCAGCAGGGAGCGGATCTGCTTCTCTAATAGATCGGGCTGGCCCTCTTCGACCAGCAGCACGTGGTCTTTGTCGGCCATGAAATCGGCGATCTGATCTTCACATAGTGGATTGATGACGTTGAGCTGCAACAGGTCAAACGCCGGGTCCATGTTGCCCTGTTCGTCGGCCAGGCCGAGAATTGCAAACACCCGCATTACCGTGTTGAACACAGTTCCGTGGGTGATGATGCCAATCTTTGCTTGTTTGCTTCCGAAGCGCTCGTTGAGGTCATTAGCAACGACAAATTTTTCAGCACGGGGCAGGCGGTCGGTGTAGCGCTCGACTTCCTGGCGCTGAGTATTCGGTGGCAGTGGATAACGATGGGGTTCGGCGACGCTGGCTTTGATTTTGTCTTTGGTATTAAAGCGTGGCTGGGCGTTGTTGCCGGTTTTAATTTCTGCATTGGCGTGGGAAAGCTGAGGGCGCAATAGCAGTGCGACCACCGTGTTCGACGCTTCGGAGAGTTCAAAACTCATCCGGGTCAGTTTCAGCAGTAATTGTTGATCGGCCCGTGGGTCGATCACCACGATGCCGGACTTCATTGCCCAGGGTAGGGTGCGCTGGGCCACTGTGGTGCTGGAGACACCATAATCTTCACCAACTACCACCAGGGTGCCACCCTCAACACCAATTTGAGAGACATGGTCGAGCACATCGGTGGCCACGCCATTGCCAAGTACTTTCCAGGTTACAGCGCCACGAATCGGCGTATAGCAGGAGGTGGTACACATGGCCGCCGCTGACATTTCGTTGGCAGAAGACTCCATGTAAATACCACGCGGCTCTAGTACTGCCTTGTAGGAATCTGCTGCGGCATCAATCAGGTTAGAGGTTGGTGCGCCTGGGTAGCCGCCAAAATAACTGATGCCGGCTTCGAGCATGCCTTTGAGCACCACCAGGGCGCCGTCGCCATACAGTTTCTGGCCTTCGCCATGTTCGAGTTGTTGGACGTCTTTATCGGAAAATGCGTGACTCATACTCTGCTCCCGTTCGGGTGGATCGCGATGGGCAGGCGTTGCTGCCAGTTTTAATTAGGGGGTCGCTCTTCAGTGAGCTTGTGGCATCGGCTTCTAACTGAGCCGTTTTGTTGTCGTTATTCGTCTCATTGCATGAATGCAAGCGACCAGAAGCGAAGTATCGCTGATCCAGTCCGGAAGCAGTGAGGAAACTTTCCTGTAAAACCAGTTCACCCCGGCGCTGGGGTTTGACCTGGCTAATTGTTTGGTTATTTGTCTGGTTTGTTTCCGCAGATTAGGTTCTGCGCTTGATCATTCGTTTAGGCCAATATTCCAGGACCAGGTCACCATTCTGGTTAAACACCTGGTTATGGGTGGTGACAATGCCGCGGCCAGCTTTCGATGTTTCGCGTTTTTCATGCAGTTTAACCGTGACGTGGATGGTGTCATCCACGTAGACCGGTCCGAGTATTTTACTATCGCCGCCCAGATAAGCCATGCCGGTGCCCTCAAGCATGCCGCTACCGATCACCAGTCCTTCGGCATAACTAAAGGTCAGGCTACCCGGTGCCAGGCGACGTTCGTAGTCGGTTTGTTCTTTTAAATATTGCATGTCCAGAAACAGCGGCTCGCGCAGCCCGACCAGGGTGACAAATTGCAGTATGTCGTATTCGCTGATGGTCCGCGCGGTGGTCTGCATCTGCCAGGCGGTGTCATAGTCTTCGTAATAAAGCGTATCCAATGGATGAACCCTTCTGCTGGATTAAATGGGGTAGTTTGATTTGGCTAAAACCAATCAATAACCGCGAAACTGTGGGGGTCGCTTCTCAACAAATGCAGCCACACCCTCATCATGGTCAAAACCGGTATGCAGTAATGCCTGTGAGCTGGCTTCAATATCCATATAGGCTTCGAATGAGAGCTGGTTAGCCGCGTGCAGCGCTTTTTTAGCCAGCGCATGGGCCATGGTTGGCCCGGCAGCTATCTCAGCTGAGAGGGCATCAAGCCGAGTCGATAATGAGTCATCATCGGTGAGCTCGTTATAGAGACCTAATCGGAAAGCCTCTTCAGCAGGCAAACTCTGAGCCAGCAGCACCATCTGTTTGGCTCTGAGCATGCCAATGTTTTCCGCCAGCAAGTAAAGAATCGCCGCATCGGGAATCGCACCTATCTTGCCAAACGCGGTAACAAATTTAGCCGATTGATTGGCAATCACCAGATCTGCAGCCAGTGCCAGCGTAATGCCAGCACCCGCAATAGAGCCATTGACCGCCGTGATCACCGGTTTATCGCAAGTGCGAATCGCCTGCACCATCGGCCGAATTCCGCCATGAATTAACTGACGAATCTGCAGCGGATTTTTGCCTTTCATCAGAGTTTTCAGATCACCGCCGGCGCAAAAGCTTTTGCCGACGCCGGTGATGGTGACCACTCTGATTTGCGAGTCTGCATTGGCCTCGGTTATCGCCGAACGGATATCATCCATCATCACTTCGGTGAGCGCATTGCGGGCCTCGGGCCGGTTGAGCGTAATCGCTAACCGGCCGTTACCCCGTTCAAATAGTATGTCTGTTGTTTTTTCAGCCATTGCTCTACAGACCCTATTGGTCACCCTTACCAAATTCAGGCTTTTCCTTGCTTAGAAAGGCCCGCACCGCTTCGCGATGGTCAGCAGTCATAAAAGTAATGCCTTCCAGCGCCAGGGACGCGGTAACCGTGCTGGCGGTCATCTGTTGCAGGAAGATATTCACCGACCGTTTTGTCAGCTCAATCGCTAGACGAGCACCGGTAGTGAGCTTCTTCGCCATGGCGTAGGTTTTTTCCTGCAGCTCTTCAGGAGATACCGCGTGGTTGATCAACCCCATGGCGGCGGCTTCTTCAGCGGTGATCGCATCGCCAGTCATCAAGAATTCTTTAGCACGGTTGGGGCCAACCAACAGCGGCCAGATAGCAGCGCCACCGTCGCCAGCAACCACACCAATGTTGACATGTGGATCCGCAATCCGGCCTTTAGTGGACATATAGGCCAGGTCACAATAGAGCGCCAATGTTGCACCCAGGCCCATGGCGTGGCC
>JAESTY010000069.1 GCA_016763355.1 Immundisolibacteraceae bacterium | reverse complement strand
CCCAATAAAGGCGGCTAGCCCCATTCCGGCGTGCAACTCACCTAGATCTTTCATTTTCACAAAGGCCACTATGATGCCGAGCATGTAGACCTCAAGCATGCCCCATTCGCTGATTTTACCTTGCCATTTCAACAGCCCAATTGAGAGCTGCCGCCAACGGTCCAACTTAATAGAAAGCCCGAGCACAAACAGAATCAACAGCTCGGTTACCGGCAACACAACGCTACACAGCAGTACTAGCAAGCCCATCCACCAATAGCCCTGGCTGATGAGCTGAACCACCCCATTGACCATGGTGTTACTGCTATTGCTGCCAATAATTTGCAAGCTCATGATCGGTAAGGTGTTAGCCGGAATCGATAACAATAATCCGGTTAGTGAAAGCGCCAATACCCGATTGACCGAGTCCGAGCGAACCTCATACAGCAGTGCCTGACAGCGCGGACAGCAAACCCGGTTACCAGCTGTCGCGGGGCTATTGGCAATTACCAGGTCACAATCATGGCAAAGCAATAATGGCTGATGAGACAAAGTCGGCTACCTTGAGGATGTGATATCTATATAGGAGTATCTGACCGTCGAATTATCCGATCGATACGGGCCTCACTATAGCCGCCCTCACAAACCAGTGACATGATAGTTTTCACGATATTAATGCCTTCCAGCCTACCCGCCCAACTCGATCCGAAAATCTGGGGGTAACCTCCGCCAATGTTCTCTGAGCTGAGTTTTATGGGCCTCATCCATCGGCTGTTCCTCAAGAGCCTGCGGCCACAAGCTGCGTGCTCTATCTAGCGTGTCATCTAACTGCGGCCGGATCGCCCGCCACGGAATATCAGCCTTATCCGCCCAGGCTCGAAAATGGTCGAAGCTAGCCTCGTACCACATTTTGTTCTTAGCAAGGTTCAGCGCAAACTTGGTTTCACCATCAATGTAAACCTGAGTGGTAACAATATCGTAGGCGGGTGAGAGTTCCGGGGTGATGGTGTCTGGGTAAATCAAGCTCCAGTTTTTCAAGTGTGCATCGCCATTGGCAAGCAAAATATTCACCAGCAGACGGCGCGCAAACTGCTGCGCATTGCCAAGACTATCGCCGGTATAGCGATAAATGATTTTTCCAATCTGCTCATAACTGGCACTGTCGTACTTTTGATGCGGGTACTTCACCAGAATCTGTGCGAAGTCCTCCATGTGCAACCGCTGCCCGTCATCGCGATCAAAGCGCCTGATCGCATAGGCATAGCGTTCGTCCGGTAGGTTGATCGCCGTCAGTTGATCGATGTTGGCTAATTCGACCAGCTTGATATCCGGTATTTTAATCCCCGCCAGCTCAGCAAGGCGCATGGTCGTGTATTCATTCAGCGGTACATGACGATGCCTGGTTGAAGGTGTTTTGATAATCCAGTCGCCCAGTTCTCCAGCCCCAGCAAGCTGATAACGCCCATCCCTTTCCCGCATCGAAAACTTCATCTGTACGCCCGCCAGAGAAAACCGGCTGATATCTCCCTGCTCTCGGGGTTTAACGGCAGTGGCCTGACCAGAGGCGCCTACTACATAGTCTGGAATTGCACCCGGCTCAACGGGTGTGGCAATCAGTGCACCTGGCAAATCCTGGCCAAGATAGGCAAATAATTCAAACTCGTTATCAATATGGGTTTTCAATCCCAGCGCCAACAACTCCCTCAGAGCCCCCTCGGGCAGCAGGTTTGATAGCACCGGGTGCAGTCGGTGCTTTTGCCTCCACGGCTCTGCCAGCAATTTCTCAACGTTGGGGAAACCTGGATGGGTGGTCAGGCTAAAAGTTGGCCTGGAGCGATCATTCAAAAATTCTGGCGAAAAAGTGAGCGCGTTACCGCCTCCTTGATAACCGGAAAGGTAGCCCACGGTCACCTCGTGCAACGTCAGCTTTAAAACCCTTACTGGCTCTGCCACGCTCATTCATCATCACCTAACAAATCTTGCCAGGGATCGTCTGACAGGCTTTTTTTAATGGCCCCTTTCTCAATGACCCCGCTATTTTCGGAGGCTGCCACAGTGCTATTTTCTAACAGCTCCCGCACCGCACGAAGCTGAGCTTGCGGAATTAACATGAGCTCCATTTTCAGTCCCTTAGCAACCAGTTCAAGGGTGTCTAGTCGCGGATTACCTTTGGACTCAAGTCTTTGATATTGCTGACGAGCCATGCCGATCAACAGCTCCATATCCTCCTGCTTCAGGCCGAGTGCTTTGCGCTGTTTTTTAAGTTGTTCGTGTAGGCTGCTCATCGCCACCTCAAAAAGAAACAAATCAATTGCTAAAGGCAATATAGAGTCATATTAGCTTTATATAGAAAAATTGCAACGAATAGGTTTCTTTTTAGATATTGCCAAACCTTTCGCAATGCTGGTGCTCAGCTACGCAACGCCCAACTCACTTGAAGATGGGCTCACAATATTTGAACTTAATTTGGGGCCTAAAATTTGGAGATTCGGGGATATCATCGAAGACCCCCATGACACCCAACATCGTGATGAATGACGACTTGGCAGCAAACAGCTCTTTGAATTAAGTTGATTCGAAGGTGTGGATTGACGTGGGTGTAATCAACTCGTCAACCGCCTAAAAATAGACAGCATACTCGGCGGTCAGCTATTCAATTCACCCACAAGGTGTTTACTAAATTCAAACCACTGACCTGTCACTGCGATCACGAGATTTCCGGTCTGCATTACGAATATCCGCAAGCGATCCGCGGGCGTCCTGCAGGCTCTGCACGGGAATCAGTTCGATGATATGGCCACGCTGCACCAGCACAAACTGCTGGCTCGGTTCAAGCGCCATATTCTCGCGAATAGCCTTGGGAATGGAGAACTGAAATTTGCTGGAAAGTTTTGCCTTCAGCATAGTTTTTCCAATTTTTAGAACCGCTGAGTCTACTTGTCTAACTCGTAGCCTCTCCATTCCCTCCGACGTCAACGCACTGGCCCACCGGTTTCGACTCTAAAACCAATGGATAATTTTGCCAATGCGCTCTGTGCTGAATTTTATGGTCTTTAACCATTGGGTGGTTCTCAGGAACCTGGGGTCACGAACTGCCAACTCTATTTAGAATTTCTCCTAACTTAGAAACGCTAAATGTTCTCACCTAATTTATAGCTGACTCTAATTATCTAGACAAAGCTTTCGCCCACAAAAAAGCCCCGTTTAAAACGAGGCTTTATCGAAAATTACTGATTTACCAGGATCATCAAAATGGTGCCCAGGGCCGGAATCGAACCGGCACGGTGTTTCCACCGAGGGATTTTAAGTCTGGTCGGGCTATTGTTGATGGTACGCCACCACTATTGGGTCCACCGTTTGTAGGTTGACTGTTGTTTTTAAACGACTCAAACCAGACTATTTGAACTTAAGAATACCGGGTGGAGCACATGATCATTGAATAATGTCGAAGCACTGAGATCAATCTGTGTTTGAGTCGATGATCAATCTCACAGTATAAATTCTCAAACCAGCCCCAGAACTGTGCCAACTGTAGGAATTCATCGCTTAACTTTCTAGGGTATCTCAATGGTCTCAACCATCGGCACCATCGTGGTTTCACCGGCATATTGCTGTAAGTCTTATTGTTGAACCTAGCGTGGCTAGTTCAGAGGTAGGCTCTAAGCTTCCCAAACTGATGGTCGGCGTGTAGATGATCATTTCACCCTATCACCACAGGAAGGCTCTAGACTTCTTAAAAGTAACCGAAACAGCAACTCTGCTGCTAGCCTGGCCATGTATTGCGTCAATCATCATTTCGAAGCGCTTAAAGTACTAGACCCCAACCCTTAGAGCTGTCGACAGCTCTAAGGGT
>JAESTY010000068.1 GCA_016763355.1 Immundisolibacteraceae bacterium | reverse complement strand
TCTCTAATTGCAATCGGAACTTACCTGCTACTGGTTGCCATAGCTGGATATTTTCTAAAGTTTTTTGGGGGCAATTGGGCAGAAACACTTCAAACAACACTCATATTTTCCGCAGTCCTCGCACTGTTAATTATCATCAGCTCGGTTCAGCTCCGTGGCCAGGCAAAGCAATTTATTGCCCGTCACTTTTATCGCAATAAATATGAATACCGCGATGAATGGCTGCAACTCACACAACGTCTTGCAGACCCGGCCATATCCTCACCCCAGCAAGAAGCACTCTCAGCGATCCGTGATTTGTTAAACAGCCCACGGGGTGCGCTCTGGTCAACCGGCAGCGATGGTTATTGGCGGCAGGCTTGCCGACAGGAATGGCCAGCTACTGACACTACATTCCAACTAAACGATGAAGCATTAGAACAGCTAGAACGACAGGCCAACATCATCGACCTTAGCTTGACTAAGGGTCCTGCTAACTTAACCTTTCTGCCTCCCGTTCTGTGCCAGGGACAACAACCCTGGCTACTAATCCCTTTGATTAGTCATGGCAACCTGGAGGCACTCATTCAGCTCGGCAAGTCTCCATCACAAACCACCCAACTAGACTGGGAAAATCACGCCCTGGTCTCCGCTGCGGCTTTCCAGGTTGCCGCCTACCTTGCGTTCCACAGAGCGATCAACCATTTGGCCGAAGCTCGTCAGTTTGAGGCCTATAACCGGTTATCCGCCTTTCTGATACATGACCTGAAAAATGTCGTCGCACAACTGCAATTAGTAGTTCAAAACGCTGACAAACATGCCGATAACCCTGCATTCATCAGTGATGCCTTTGCAACGGTCAGTAACGCGGTAGAAAAAATGAATACGATGCTTCACCAGCTACGTCACCGGCATACTGCTCAGATCGCAGTGAGCAACTCAGACACTAACGTTGCAAAATTACTTCAGGACGTTGTCTCTCAGAGAAGTGCCTATTTACCAATTCCAAAAATAGATATTCCTGAAACACCCATCATTGTTCTGTGCAATCAGGAAAAGATGCTTAACGTGTTACTACATATAGTGGCAAATGCACAAGAGGCAACTGATAATGACGGTCAAATCACCATTCGAGGCGCAACAGATCATTCAAATTGCCGACTTGAAATAGAAGACTCCGGTTGCGGCATCAGTGACGAATTTATAAAAACCCAGCTGTTCCGCCCGTTTAATACAACTAAAGGCAATGCGGGCATGGGGATCGGCGTATATGAAAGCAAGGAATACATCCACTCTTTGGGTGGATCGATAGAAGTCACAAGCCAGGTTGGGAAAGGCACCCTTTTCAAAATCATTTTACCGCTCGGCAAAAACCCATCAACTACTGAGAGTCCGATAGAAAATGGGCACAACTGATCAGCCAGTTTTATTAATAGTTGAAGATGATGAGGGACTTCAAAACCAGTTTCGCTGGTCTTTTGATAACTATGAGGTCGTCATCGCCGGTGATCGAACTTCTGCGGTTGAAGCAATACAGCGCCACCACCCTGCAGTAGTCACCCTCGACCTAGGACTACCACCTGACCCAACCAATGCCTCCGAAGGGCTAGCTGCTTTACAGGAAATATTATTGCTGGAGCCTTTCACCAAAATAATCGTTGTTACTGGCAACGATGATCACACAGTCGCATTGCAAGCCATCGAAAACGGCGCTTATGACTTCTGTCAAAAGCCAATTGACATTGATTCTCTAAAACTAATCGTCGACCGCGCTACTTACCTGGCGTCACTTGAAAAAGAGATTCGTGTATTAAAAACCGAAAAAAACCATTCGGGTGTTTTGAGCAATATTATCGGTACCAGCCCGAAACTAGCGAAAGTACTACAAACCGTCGAGAAGGTTGCCGACACTGATGCCAGCATCCTCATCCTTGGCGAAAGCGGCACCGGCAAAGAACTAATTGCCCAGGGAATTCATCAACTAAGCGCTAGAAACAACAAACCTCTCGTCGCTATTAACTGCGCTGCGATACCTGGGGAACTGTTAGAGAGCGAGCTCTTTGGTTACGAAAAGGGCGCATTCACAGGGGCAGTAAAAACCACTCCTGGTAAAATAGAAAAGGCAGCGGGGGGCACGCTTTTTTTAGATGAAATAGGCGATATGCCGATCTCATTGCAGGCAAAAATACTGAGATTCCTGGAACAACGTGTCTTTGAGCGAGTGGGGGGGCGCGAGGAAATTCCCGTTGATATCCGTATTGTTTGTGCGACTCACCGCAACATTCAGACCCTCATCACCGACAAACTATTTCGTGAAGACCTATATTACCGAATTGGGGAAATAGAAATTCCTCTGCCAGCACTGCATGAACGACAAGGCGACATCGCCGTGCTGGCAAAAACCTTTCTCACCCAGTTTTCATCACAGAGGAACAACGAACTCAAAGGGTTTACCGATGCAGCCCTGGAAGCACTCAACCATTATTCATGGCCTGGAAATATCCGAGAATTAAAAAACACCATCAAGCGGGCAGTCATTCTCTCGGAAGGAACCCAAATCACCAAAGAAGACCTGGGCTTAGAACCGGACAAACATGCTACCGCGCCAATCACTGATCTCAAACAGGCGCGCGCACAGGCTGAGCTTGAGGCTGTAACAAACGCTCTATTTACCTCAGACGACAATGTTGCGACAGCCGCAAAAATTTTAGGCATCACTCGGCCAACGCTCTATGCCCTAATGGAAAAATTAGGCATTAAACGATGACTCATCACCCTAACTAAAACCCACAACATTCCACTGTTGAGTTACCTAAACCCCACCCCTTGAGTGTAGAACCCACAAAGAGATACCATGAAATCACTTGATACATCTTGCGTTGCTATCATCGGCCTGGGCTATGTTGGATTGCCCCTTGCAGTTGCTTTCGGCAAAAAAATGCAGACCATCGGTTTTGATCTGAACACCCAACGAGTTCAGGATTTACGGCTCGGGCAGGACGGCACGCTGGAAATTGCACAGCAGGACCTCAAAGCCGCTACTAACACCACCTACACCGATGACCCAACGGCATTATCTGCCGCCAATATCTTTATCATTACTGTCCCCACCCCAATTACCAAAAGCAAACGCCCAGATCTGGGGCCTCTGCTCAGTGCATCGGCAACGATCGGCCAACACCTTAAGCAAGGTGACCTGGTGATATACGAGTCAACCGTGTTTCCAGGTGCAACCGAAGAGTTGTGCGTACCAGTCCTTGAAAAAGAATCCGGTCTTATTTTTAACCAGGACTTTTTTGTCGGCTACAGCCTGGAAAGAATCGTCCCTGGTGATAAAGAACACAGGCTGGAGACCATTGTTAAAATCACATCGGGGTCTACTGACGAAGCTGCCGAGCATGTGGATCAGTTATACCGCTCTATCGTTACCGCAGGCACTTATAAAGCCGAGAGCATCCAGGTCGCCGAGGCCGCGAAAGTTATCGAAAATGTGCAAAGAGACATCAACATCTCCCTGGTCAATGAAATTGCCATGATTTGCCATAAGCTCGGCCTGGATACCCTTCAGGTACTCGCCGCAGCAGGCACCAAGTGGAATTTTTTACCGTTTA
>JAESTY010000012.1 GCA_016763355.1 Immundisolibacteraceae bacterium | reverse complement strand
TTCAACCGGGATGATCTCTTTATGCCGGTCAAGTCGAGCCATTGCAGATGTCTGTTCCGCGGCAGTTAAACCCTGCACCACAAACTCGTCAGCGAGGTCCGGCTCGCGAGCCCAGGCCAACAATTGATCTGCGTTGACCGATACCGCGACCAACGAGTCCCGTGGCAGTACCAGTGGCTCGCCATCTCCCGCGACTCGCAACACAACCGCACGGCCAGATTTTCGCGACCGCTTTATTGCCTCCAATAGCCCATTCAATAAGGTATCAGAACTATTAAAAATGCGAATATTAAGTGTAGCGTCCTCTTGCCGTCGACCAGTCGCCTGCTCCAACCGAGAGGGGTCCAACACCATACCGACGCCGTGGCGACTACCTGTGTGCGATTTCTTTTTTGAACGGCTTTTTTGTTGCTGGGCGACCTGATTGGCAGCCCATGAAATTGCTTCGAGCAGCGCAACTTCCATGATTGGCTTAGGCACCCAGATCACGTCATCTATATCAGGACGGTGGCGCGACAACACAACAGTAGGCAAGTCTGGGTAATGGGCTCGAAACTCACCCCAGGAGCTATCACTGGCATCCACGTCTGCGATAAATGCCTCGGCTTTGTCCGGTTCCACAATCAGACAATGCTCGTCAGCAATTTCCATCAAAAAAGAACTAAGCCGACGCAGCCAACGAGCGCTAAGCCCAACAATCGCAAGCGCTACCGGCTGTTTAGATCCGCTCAACTGCTCTCCACGGCAACACCTTTGTCAAAACTCACTCCAACGGCTAATTATTTTTTGTTTTATCCATGGCGACTAGAAAAATCAGCCATAAAACTGACCAGCGCCGCAATACCCTCGTCCGGCATCGCATTATAAATACTTGCCCTCATACCACCAACAGAACGATGACCTTTAAGAGTGACCAGACCTGCGGCTGCAGCTTCCTGCAAAAACAGTCCATCTAGATCAGCATCGGCCAATGTGAAGGGCACGTTCATCCGTGATCGACTCGCCAACTCTGTTGGACAATTATAAAAACCATTGTCATCGATGGCCTTATAAAGCAGCTCTGATTGACGAATATTACGTGCCTCCACTGCAGCCAATCCACCTTCAGATATTAGCTTGCCGAAAACCAGTCCTGCCACATAAATACCAAAAGTTGGCGGCGTGTTGTAACAGGAATCATTATCCGCATGGGGCTGATAGTCAAACATGGTCGGCGTGCCCGGTAATACTGTACCGATCAGGTCTTCACGGACAATAACAATAGTGACCCCGGCGGGGCCAATATTTTTTGTGCACCCGCGTAAATCAGGCCATATTTGGAGACATCAATCGATCGAGAAAGGATATTACTGGAAGCATCGCAAACTAATGGCACATCACCAGATTCGGGTAAATAATGGAACTCGGTACCAAAAATAGTGTTATTGCTGGTGTAATGCAGATAAGCGGCTTGAGGATCAAGCTGCAATTCTTGTTGAGTAGGCACGCGGCTGAAATTCATATCCGCGCTGCTGCCGGCATCTTTGACTTCACAGAATTTTTTAGCTTCAGCAATGGCTTTTTTAGACCAGCTACCGGTATTAATGTAATCGGCACTGGTTTTATCCCGGAGCAGGTTCATCGGCACCATACTGAACTGAGCACTGGCACCACCCTGAAGAAATAAAACTTTGTAATTGCTCGGAATCGCTAGCAGTTCACGCAGGTCCGCCTCTGTCTGCTCCAATATGGAAACGAAAGCTTTGCCGCGATGGCTCATTTCCATCACTGACATGCCTTCACCGTGCCAATCAAGCATCTCATCACGGACTTGCTCAAGCACAGACTGGGGTAATGCCGCGGGACCAGCACTAAAATTAAAAACTCGTGACATAACTACAACTCCATCAACCTAAAAAAAACCAACACCCCTCCCGTTCTAACATCCAATTATTTATTCGCCGTCTTCATCCGGCTGGTCCACTGAAGAGTCTAGTCCACTCGATTCATCGGTCGAACCAGATTCATTGCCGGATCCATCTACAGATCCATCACCAGATCCATCTCCAGACTCATTCTCGGACGCCTCGTTTTCAACGTCCTGTGAATCATCATCCATTTCACCAGCTTCTACCAAGGCCATACCGACCAGCAATTCTTCCTTACCGAGGCCAATCAAGGTCACTCCCTGAGTATTACGACCCAACACAGAAATAGTAGCGACCGGCGTTCGGATCAGGGTGCCTGCGTCGGTGATTAACATCACCTCATCTTCTTCTTTGACCGGTAAAGCCGCCACTACCGCGCCGTTACGTTCTGAAGTTTGAATCGTAATAACACCCTGGCCGCCACGGCCGTAACCGGGGTAATCATCAACCGCGGTACGCTTACCAAAGCCGTTTTCAGTGGCCGTCAGGATAGTGCCAGTTCCGGCAATAATCTGACTGATGACCTTTTGCCCTGGTTTCAGGGTTATGCCCTTAACCCCGCGGGCAGTTCTACCCATGGATCGCACGGCTTTTTCTGAAAACTTCAGCACTTTACCGGCATCGGTAAACAGCATCACATCATCTTCACCGCTGGTGATATCCACGCCAATCAGGTGATCACCTTCGCGCAGATCGACCGCAATAATGCCGTTACTGCGTGGCCGAGAGAAATTGGTTAGCGCGGTCTTTTTAACCACACCCTGTTCGGTGGCAAAAAACAGGAACTTATCTTCATCATAGCCGCGTAACGGTAACGCAGCACTAATGCGCTCACCTTCATCCAGCGATAGCAGATTCACCATGGGTCGACCACGGCCGCCATGGCCTGATTTGGGCAACTCGTAGACTTTGCACCAATAGGCTTTACCAGCGTTTGAGAAACTCAACACCGTGTCGTGGGTGCTGGCGACAAACATCTGATCGACCACATCTTCGTCTTTAACCTTAGTCGCCGAACGACCGCGCCCACCACGCCGCTGGGTCCGATACTCTTCCACCGGTTGGGACTTGATATAGCCCTCACGAGAGACCGTTACCACCACATCTTCTTCGGCGATCATATCCTCGTAGCTCATATTGAGCTTCTGCTCACGGATCACCGTACGCCGAGCATCACCATATTGGTCGCGAATCGCTACTAGTTCATCTCGAATCACCGACAACAACCGAATGTCACTACCCAATATATCCAGGCAGTCACTGATCCGCTCTAACAGCTCAACATATTCCTCACGGATTTTGTCCTGCTCTAATCCGGTAAGGCGGTGCAGGCGCATATCAAGAATACCCTGCGCCTGCCGGGGTGAAAGCCGGTAACCATCCTCTTTGATGCCATATTGCTCACCTTCGGATTCACCGATACCCGCGTCTTCATCAACCCGCTCAAGCAAATCGGCCACGATCCCGGGTGCCCAGGATTGTTGGAACAACCGGGTTTTAGCCTCTTCACTGCTTTTGGAATTGCGAATCAGCGCGATCACTGGGTCAATATTGGCCAGCGCCACCGCCAAACCTTCCAGCAGATGAGCCCGCTCACGAGCTTTACGCAGTTCAAACATGGTGCGCCGACTCACCACTTCACGGCGGTGACGAACAAACTCTTCGAGAATTCGGGGCAGGGTCAACAGCTCAGGCTGGCCATCAACTAACGCTACCATGTTGATACCGAACACCGCCTGCATCTGAGTCTGGCGATAGAGGTTATTAAGCACCACCTCACCGACTTCACCACGACGCAATTCAATCACCGCACGCATGCCATCCTTATCGGACTCATCACGGATTTCTCGGATACCCTCGATTTTTTTCTCTTTCACCAGGTCGGCTATTTTTTCCAGCAACATCGCCTTATTAACCTGATAAGGCAGCTCATGAATGATGATGGTTGAACCATCATCGACCACATCAGCCTTGGCACGAACATAGATTTTGCCGCGTCCGGTAGCATAAGCCTCACGAATTCCTTCGGCGCCATTAATGGTGCCGCCAGTCGGAAAATCCGGACCCGGCAAGTGTTCCATCAACCCAGTTAAGGTGATTTTTGGGTCGTCGATGAAAGCGATGGTGGCGTTGATGGTTTCATTAATATTGTGCGGCGCCATATTGGTCGCCATACCCACCGCAATACCGGTTGAGCCATTGACCAGCAGGTTCGGCAACCGCGACGGCATTACCTTCGGTTCGTGCTCGCTGCCATCATAGTTAGGCACAAAGTCGACGGTTTCTTTATCCAGGTCGGCCATCACGTCATGGGCGATCCGGGTCAGTCGAATTTCCGTGTAACGCATGGCAGCGGCGGAGTCACCACCTACCGAACCAAAATTACCCTGGCCATCGACCAGCATATAGCGCAGCGAGAAATCCTGGGCCATCCGCACAATGGTGTCGTAAACAGCCGAATCACCATGTGGATGGTATTTACCAATCACATCACCGACCACACGGGCTGATTTTTTATAAGCCTTGTTCCAGTCATTACCCATCCGGTTCATCGCAAACAACACACGACGATGCACCGGTTTAAGACCATCCCTGACATCGGGCAGTGCCCGTCCAACAATTACGCGCATGGCGTAATCCAGGTATGAACCTTTCAGTTCATCCTCAATATTGGCTGAAATCACTTCCTTGGCAAAATAGGGCATTCGTGTTTTCCCGGACTCTTTGATATTCGAAGGATTATTTTGGAACCACTAGCCAGTAGCAGCAGAAATACTCAGGGGAGAAACCGATCGATAGCAGGTCGATCTAGGAACCAGTGGGCAGATGTCGAACAACAGCTTATAACCGACAACATAGTTAACAAAAGCAGCATTAAAAGCCCAAAATTCACAAAGAAAACAGGCGATAAATTAGCTAAAAATTAACTGCTAAACCTCTCCCAAAGTAAGGCCGGAATTGTAGCACGCCGAGGGTCATTTCTGGCCTTCAAAAACAGCTAAAACAAGCGCTGATAACTAGCCTGAAGTAAGGCTATCGAAATCACTTCAACCAGCGCTGAATAGCCGCATCAAATGGCGGTTCCAGCACGCCTTTATCGGTGACAATCAGGTCAATCAGTTTTGCCGGGGTCACATCAAAAACTGGATTCCAGGCCGGCACTCCTTCTACTGCAACACGAACCGCACCCACATCCGTTACTTCATCGCCACTGCGCTGCTCAATTTCAATGTCATCACCATCGGCTATGGTCAAATCGAAAGTGGACTCAGGCGCAACCACCATCACCTTTACCCCATGAGCGCGAGCCAGCAAAGCAGCGCCATAAGTGCCAATTTTATTAGCAACATCGCCGTTAGCTGTGATCCGGTCTGCACCCACAATCAGCTAATCTATCGACGCTTCTCTCATTAACGCGGCGACAGCGCCTTCAACCAGCAAACAGGTATCAACCCCCTGGCGCTGCAACTCCCACGCGGTTAACCGAGCACCCTGAAACCAGGGGCGGGTTTCACTGGCATAAACCCGCTCGATATTGCCCTGTTTCCAGGCCGCATTGATAACACCTAGCGCAGTGCCCACACCACCGGTTGCCAGGCCTCCAGCGTTACAGTGGGTCATCACCCTGGATCCGGGACTAATCCACCCGGCACCCAATTCAGCCATCTGCGCCCCCTGGCGCAAATCATCTTCTAGCAGCTGATCCGCGGCCCGTAGGAGTAAAGCGGCCAACTCAGCAGAACTCTGCTGGTCAGCTCCCTGCTGTTGATGATCCGCAAACGTTTCTGCAACTGCTGTCATTTGGCCTAGAGCCCAACGCAAATTAACAGCGGTTCGCCGGCTGTTAGCCAGCGGCTGCAACAGCCGTTTAAATTTGCTTAACCATTGCCCTGAATCTTCAACATTGACCTCATTTGCCGCCAGCACCGCACCATAGGCAGCTGCCAGCCCAATCGCGGGTGCACCACGAACCACCATTGCGGTAATTGCTTGGGCCACACCTAAACTCCGGCCAAAATGCAGGTAAACCTCCTCAGCCGGTAGTTTTCGCTGGTCAAGCAGCAACAGGCCATCATCGCACCAACGCACCGGCCTTAATGGATCAGAAGCCACCGCTTGCCGATATAGTTTTACACCTTCAAACTCCATGTACCGCTCCGTTAATTTAACGATTTTCAGCCATATTCTGTAACCGGCCAGCATCGATTTGTCACCTTAACAGGCTAAAATAATCTCTATCAGACCAAACTTAACCAACTCTAGCCGGAGATGTTCGTGACCACTGCCCAGCCCCCAGGCTCAGATAAAGACGACTGCAGCTCGCCAACTCAACTCAGTGTTGAAGAGGCGCTACAGAGAATCCTTAACCCGCTACAGACGGTTACCGAAACCGAAACCCTACCGATTGATCAAGCGCTGGGTCGCATCATCGCCACCCCCGTTCTGGCACCCATCGCGGTACCCGGTAATGATAATTCTGCAATGGATGGTTACGCACTAAGTAGCGACGATTTTAGGCTTGCCAATACTTCCGGACTGCCACTGTCTGGACGGTCCATGGCCGGCCACCCCTATGGTTTGCAGTTACCCATGGGCAGTTGTGTGCGCATTATGACCGGCGCTGTGGTGCCAGATGGTGCAGACACGGTGGTCATGCAGGAGCAGGTAGAGCTCAATAACGACCGGGTGGTGTTCCCATCAAATCTGAAAACCGGTAACAACATTCGTCTGGCCGGTGAGGATCTGCAACTGGGGCAAACCGTGCTCGCTAGCGGTCATCTACTCAAACCTGCTGATATTGGCTTACTCGCCAGCCTCGGGCTCACCGAGGTCACCCTGTTTCGTAAAATTCGGACGGCTTTTTTCAGCACTGGCGACGAATTGATCGCCGGCGGCACGCCACTACAGCCAGGCCAAATTTATGACAGCAACCGCCACACATTAACCGCACTGTTACAACTGGCATTTATCGAGCCGATTGATTTAGGCCTGATCGGCGACCAGCCCGGTTTAATACGCACGGCCTTTCAACAGGCAAGTTCTGCCCAGCACTCAGGAGCTGACGTGATTATCACCTCCGGCGGGGTCTCGGTGGGTGATGCAGATTACGTCAAGGAAGTACTCGATGAGCAGGGCGAAATTGATTTCTGGCGCATCGCCATTAAACCCGGCCGACCGCTGGCGTTTGGCAAAATTGACCAGGCCTGGTTTTTTGGACTGCCAGGCAATCCAGTTTCCAGCTATGTCACCTTCGATCTGTTTACCCGGCCAGCGCTATATAAGCTCGCAGGTGCCGCCCCGGTAAAGCCATTACAAATAAAGGCCAAACTGACCCGAGCTATCGTCAAACGGCCTGGCCGCACCGAGTATCAGCGAGGTTATTACGTGCAAGCTAGCGATGGTAGCTTGACGGTGGCGTCTACCGGCAACCAAAGCAGCGGCGTGCTCAGCTCTATTAGCCTGGCGAACTGCTATATCGTGCTCAGCGCAGACTCGGCGGGGGCAGTAGAAGACGACCTGGTAACCATCGAGCCGTTTACGGATCGGTAAACCACTGATAATTAGCCCTCAATCAGCTGATCTAGCTGCGCTTCATTAATCACTGCAAGCCCAAGTTCAGCCGCCTTATCGGCTTT
>JAESTY010000067.1 GCA_016763355.1 Immundisolibacteraceae bacterium | reverse complement strand
CGCTGGCCGGGCGGATTTAAAGTTAATAACCATCTGGTTAATACCGTAGGCCTGCGACGTTATAAAGATGATCAAAAAGGATATTTCTTTGGCCAGGGATTGATTGACTGGCTTGGTGAAAAACGTGACGGCGATGAAATTGATGACCCATATATCGACTATGCGGCTTCTGTTCAGGCGCTGCTTGAAGAGGTGGTTTTAGAGCTCATTGAGTATTATCTGGGTGATGTTTTACGTGAAACCGGTAAGCTTGCCTATGCCGGTGGCGTAGCGCTTAACGTTAAGTTGAATCAGAAAATTATTGCCCTGCCGGATGTTGAAGAGCTGTTCGTGCAGCCGGCTTCTGGCGATGCAGGAACCGCCCTGGGTGCGGCCACCTATGTTGCTCAGCAACAGCAGGAAAATATTCAACCACTGCAACATGTTTACCTGGGTCCGTCGTTTACCAATGCCGACTGTATAGCCGCTTGCGAGCAGCATGAGAACAAGCCAGCCTGGACCCAACTTAACGATACGGTTGCTAAAGCCGCCGACTTATTAGCCTCCGGTAATCCGCTGGCTTGGTTACAGGGTCGGATGGAGTTTGGTCCGCGAGCGCTCGGAAACCGCAGCATTCTGGGTAGTCCTACAGAATCGGGCGTGGCCGATCGAATCAACGCGCAAATAAAATATCGGGAACGGTGGCGGCCGTTCTGTCCGTCGGTTTCCGATAAGGTCGCCGCAGATATCATGCAGACCGATCATCCCTCACCCTATATGACGTTTACCTTCGATGTTGGTGACGACTGGAAAGCCCGAATTCCAGAAGTGGTCCATGAAGATGGCACTGCTCGGGTGCAGGTGGTTACTGCCGAAAGTAATCCGCGCTACCACCAGCTGCTTGATGCAATGGAGCAGCGCACCGGCAACGCGGTGCCACTGAATACGTCATTAAACCGCCGAGGCGAGCCGATGGTCTGCTCACCCGCAGATGCGTTGAATATGTTCTATGGGTCGGATCTGGAATATCTGATTATGGAAGATATTCTGGTGACTAAACCTTAAAGAATAGTAGCTAGTAGAAAGTTTTTTATGAGTTAATCCGTAAGTATTTAGAGTGGTATCAATGTTTTTTTCTGGCTGATTAGCTTTTAAGGAACGAGAATAGGTCATGAGTTAAAAAATTCATTTTAACTTTATAACGTTTTGTATATTTCTTGGTTCTAGCTTCGTCAAGTAGTAGGAATTTGGTAATAATTGATTTGACCCCATAAATGACTACAGTGGTCACAGTTTGAACTAGAAACAGTGGCTTGAATGCTATAGAGAAAAAAGTAGTCTTAAGCTTACCATGGTGTTTTCGAAAGTAAGAAAACATGCTTTGTCGATAGATGAGATGCATTTTGGAGCGAGCTTGAGATGAGCTAGCTCCGCCAATATGGGTGACGACAATTTCTGGAGTGTATAAAACGGGAAATCCCGCGTCGCGGATTCGGTGGCATAAATCGACTTCTTCAAAATACATGAAGAATCGTGGATCAAACCCACCGACTTGATCAATTATTTTTTTTGGGATAAGCATCGCTGCACCCATTACCGTTTCGACGGACTTTTCCTTAGAGAAATCAAACTCTTTTTGTCTGTATGCGGAATAATATTTTTTTAAATTAGGCAATAATCTGAAGATGGTGTCGCTATATAAAAAAGCTTGAAAATTAGGATAACCGCGAACTGATTTTTGAATACTTCCATCTGGCTCAATTAATTTACGTCCGAGTATTCCTGGGTAATTAGGTTGGTTGAATTTATCAAAAATTAGTTGAAGTGTATTGGCTTGTAACACCGTGTCGCTATTCAGGAAAAACAATAATTCATTGCTGGCTTTCGCTATTCCTAAATTATTAGCTCTTCCGAAACCAAGATTAATTTTGCTTTCAATTAAATGAACCTTTGAAAACTCTTTTTTGATAGCGTTTTCTGTGCCATCGTGGCTGTTGTTATCTACGACAATAATTTCAATTATTATTGCTTCAGTTTTATTGAAAGATGTATAAATACTTTGTAAGCATTTAAGAGTTAATTCCTGGGTATTCCAAGATACAATAATAATTGAAATACTATTCAAAGGTTTGTCACTTCTGGCTTATGAGCCACTAGAATAATTTGTTTTGAAAAATCAATACCGAGCGCTCGGTGAACGGGGTAAAAAATTAGCTTGTGAGTAATTTTGCCAATTAGTGAGTCAGTGTATAAGCGATAGAGGCTAGTTACACTGAATCCGGCCATGAGTGCGATTGACCCCAGTTCATCGTAGCACCAAGGGGTTATATGGGTTGCATCGCGTAGATAATTGGGAGGATAAAAAGTGTTTGGAGTGGTGATAAACAAAAGACCTCCCGGAGACATCACCTGGTAACATTTTTTAAGAATTGCTGTTGCTGTTTCAGGACTTACATGTTCAATTACTTCGAACATACAGATAATGTCGTAGCTTCCGGTAATCTCGTTCAGATCATGAAAATCGTGTTCGGTATTAGGGTCGATGTCATAGCTTTTGTATTCGGTGCTAGGCCACCAGTCTTTTAGTCGGCGATACAAACCTCGATCACCTGCACCTATTTCTAGAACAGTTGCGTGATCATGTCCGTATTGATGAAGAACTGTGCTATATCGTTTGGCGATAGGCAGGTTCCATATCTTTTTGAATCGTTGTTGTATCTGCTTGCGAGCACCGTACAGCTCGCTCCAGCTGATCGCGAAATTGTCCAATGTGTCTACCTTTTATGTTGAAGCGGACGTCAAAGAGATTGTATGCTTTCTTGGTAGTACTGAGCGGTTTTTGGATTGTCATTGGGTGATATGTGGCTCTTTAGTTCCATGACCATGGCATTGTGAGTGGAGATTTACTGATCAGTGGAATAGGGATGGATAAAACTAAACGTCGATTACTTGTAATTGCCAAGGATAGCGATGGTAGTTCTACACGCTATAGGGCTGGACAGTTTGTCAGTGGTATTGAACAGGGTGGTTGGCAAATAGACATCCTGGCTGTTGGACGGGGAGGAGCCAGGCGTCGACAGATGCTAGCGGCCGCGGCCAAAGCCGATGTTGTTTTAGTGCTGCGGAAAACCTTTGGTCCGCTGACCACCTGGGTGTTGCGGAAAGTAGCGCGTCGACTTATTTTCGATTTCGATGATGCAATTTTCCTGGCCAGTAATGGCGAACCATCAAGCATGCGATACCGGCGGTTTGCTCGTATCGTAAAGGCGAGTGATCAAGTGTGGGCGGGAAATTCTTTTCTAGCTGAAATGGCCGGTGGCATAAATCATGGCACGTATTTGATGCCGACAGTCGTTGATGAAGCTAAGTATCTAGCTGCTGGGCATAAGCGTAGCGATGCAGGCACCATAGATTTAGTATGGATCGGTAGCCGGTCGACCGGGAAGTATCTTGAAACATTGCGCCCGGTGTTGAATGAACTCGCGGAATTGTGTTCAGATTTTCGACTTAAAATAGTTGCTGATTTTGAATTGTCAGATTTAAAAATGCCTCAGCTTAGGGTGGACTGGAGTGAGCAGATAGAGGTTGTCGCGCTGGCGACGGCACAAATTGCGATAGCTCCGATGATTGATAATCCTTGGACCCGCGGCAAGTGCGGGTTAAAGGTATTGCAATACATGGCTGCGGGATTGCCGGTTGTAACGGATGCGGCGGGCGTGAACCAACATATGGTTGCTGATAGGGATACGGGTTTTATAGTGTTAGGCCATGAAAAATGGTGTTCCGCTATTTTGGAATTGGCGGCTAACCCAGATCTGCGTCTTCGTATGGGTGGGCGAGGAAGAGAGCGTTTATTAAATAAAAATTTTACTCTTAATCATCAGACAGAAAGGATGGCTAAGTTGTTAGGGAAGGTCTGAAAAACCCCCTGCTGTAGATCAAGATGATCTAATCTCATGTCAATTTACCTAAATGGACTGTTTTTTACTGTGTTATTTCAATAACCGGCTACATTCCCGGTTATTAGACCCACCTATCCTAGTGTCGCTAATAGCTGTTTCCTGACCTGATACAGATTGGCCAGTGCAAATAGCGAAAACAGCTGAGCACCGTACTTATTAATACCCCGGTAACGGGTCTTACGATAACCAAACTGATCCTCCCCCGTTTTCCTGGACACTTGGTTAAAGGCCCCAAGAATTATAAGATTTAGAGAGATTCCTATAGTAAGGAGCATCTTAGAGTTTTTTTGGGTTGTTGATCTAGCGATTAAAATCCCGAAAAAATAATTGACCAAAATTGAAAAAATCATTACACCTACATAAAACCCTTCGCCCCAGGCATAAAAAAATAGGCTGGCTAAAAGTAGGGTCAGATTTCTAAATTTTTGGTTAGAGAGCGCATATAGCAAAAGAACGGTGGGCAGGTAGAAGTAGAGAAATGTTATTGAGGAGAAAATCATTGCGAATGTACGCTACAGAGGGCTGTTAGGGGGTGGGGTATGCAGCAAGTTTTTCACGTAGCATGTTGTTAATTTTTCCCGGATTGGCCTTACCCCGGGTCTGTTTCATGATTTGACCGACAAAGAAGCCGAGTATTTTCTCTTTGCCACCACGAAACTCGGCCACCTGGTCTGGGTTGTCGCTAATTACCTGAGCGACCAGTGCTTCGAGTTCGCTGCTGTCGGTGATCTGCTTCAACCCACGAGCCTCGATAATCTCCAGCGCATCGCCATCGCCATCCCACATTCCAGCGAACACTTCTTTGCCGATTTTGCCGGAAATGGTGTTGTTGGCAATCTGAGTGACCAGGCCTGCAAGCTGTTCTGGGCTAACCGAACATTGGCTAATGGTGATCGAGGCTTTGTTGAGACGGCCCAGCAATTCCCCGGTAATCCAGTTGGCGGTGGTTTGAGGTTGTTCACCAAATGCTGCAACTGAGGCCTCGAAATAGTTAGCCAGTTCACGACTGCTGGCCAGCTGTTCTGCATCTTCAGGTTTTATCGATAATTCGGCAATCAGTCGGGCTATTTTTGCTTCGGGTAGTTCAGGTAGGGTGGCAGCAACGTCGGTAATCCACTGGTCGTTGATGACCACCGGTAGCAGGTCAGGATCCGGAAAGTAGCGGTAATCAAAAGCCTCCTCCTTGCTTCGCATTGATCGGGTTTCGTCACGATCTGAATCGTAGAGACGGGTTTCCTGAACCACCCTACCGCCATCTTCGATCAGTTCTATCTGCCGGGCGATCTCGTGGTTGATGGCTTTTTCGACAAATCGGAACGAGTTAATGTTTTTACATTCTGTGCGTGTACCAAGCTCCTGCTGGCCCCTTGGCCGCACCGAGACATTGGCGTCGCAGCGGAATGAGCCTTCCTGCATATTGCCATCGCTGATCTCCAGATATCGAACCAGGGAGTGAATTTTTTTCAGGTAGGCAACTGCCTGGGCTGCTGAGCGTAAGTCGGGTTCGGAAACGATTTCCAGCAGCGGTGTACCAGAGCGGTTGAGGTCTATCCCGGTCTGATCACCAAAGCCGTTATGGTCTGATTTACCGGCGTCTTCCTCAAGATGGGCACGGGTGACGCCAATCCGTTTGTGCTCGCCATTGGTCAGAGTAATATCGATGTGACCTTGATAAACAATGGGCTGCTCAAACTGACTAATTTGGTAGCCTTTGGGCAGGTCCGGGTAGAAATAGTTTTTGCGGGCGAAGATAGAACGCTGGTCAATCTGAGCATCAATGGCTAAACCCAGTTTAATGGCTGCCTCGACCGGCTCGCGGTTGAGCACTGGCAGCACACCGGGTAGTGCAAGGTCTACTGGGGAGGCCTGGCTATTTGCTGGTGCGCCATAAGCGGTTGCAGCGCCTGAGAAAAGCTTACTCTGGCAACAGGTCAGTTGAACGTGGATTTCAAGGCCAATAACTGCCTCCCATTCCATTGGCTATCCTCGGTAGTAAAGGGTAAACATGCTGAAAAATAAGGGTGTAAAAACTGTGGTTGATTATACGCTCGCATCGGCCGGAATATGATCTGAGCTGTTGATTTCAACGAAATCGGTTTTCTATCGCGACGTAACCCCGGTCAGGCAGCGGTAGAATAGGCGTCAAATTTAGCTGAGGAAACTAGTTTGAAAGGAATTATTCTCGCCGGCGGCTCTGGTACCCGGTTGCATCCGTTAACCCTGACCGTCAGCAAGCAGTTGTTGCCGGTGTATGACAAACCAATGGTTTATTATCCGTTGTGTACCTTGATGCAGGCAGGTATTCAGCAAATATTGGTGATTTCGGACCCAAGGTCGGTCCCTGCTTATGAGCAATTATTGGGCGATGGAAGCCAATGGGGGCTGGAGATAAGTTATGTGGAGCAACCCTCACCGGATGGCCTGGCGCAGGCGTTTACTCTTGGGGCGGATTTCATTGG
>JAESTY010000011.1 GCA_016763355.1 Immundisolibacteraceae bacterium | reverse complement strand
TTAGTAGGCGCGTAAAAACCACCGGTAGTAAAATGTGGCTAGCTAATAAATATAAGGGATAACGCATGATTGGATTATTATAGATTGGTTATCGGTTACATATTCTGTAACCACGAGTCACTTTTGCTAATCCGGCAGTGGGGCCGGCTATCGATTTTTTTGGATAAATAATAATTAGTATGCTTTCTTTCAATGCTCAATATCTTGAGCAACTCATCGCCGATTGCCAGGTTTTAGAAGCTGATGGATTTGGGCCCAAAGTGCTTGAATCTGCGGATGAGCTGGTTATTTATAAGTTGTTTCGGCGCAAACGCTGGTTTAGCTCAGCACTGTTAAGACCTTATGCGAAACGTTTTGTCGACAATGCAACTAAGCTTAAGTCATGTGGTTTTCGAACAATAACTGTTCAACAGATACGCTATTGTAAGCAACTCGCTTATCACATGGTGGTTTATGAAAAATTACCTGGGATGAGCTTACGAGATCACCTTAAAAGTGAGATCGACCGTGCTGATAGAGAGGCGGTATTTATTTATTTAGGCAAGATGATGGCCAGGCTGCATGCCGGAGGCGTCTATTTTCGTTCGTTACACCTGGGTAATCTGCTGTGGTCTGAAGGTGGGGATTTTGCTTTGATCGATATTGCTGATATGCGATTTTATCGGCGTTCTCTGTCGGCAGGTCTGAGGCAAAGAAATTTTCGTCCCCTGCTGAAACGGATGGATGATCACACGTTGATTAGTTTTGATGACTGGGCGGTAACAGTGGAAAGTTATCTACAGGCAGTAGATTTACCGCAGCAACAGATTCAGCGGTTGAAGCCGAGGCTGTTAGCCTTGGGTGAGGGTTTGCTGCACGCCTGACTCTAGGCAGCCTGGAGTTAAAAGCTAGTGATCAAAACCATCTTTTATTGGGTCTAGCGGCTGAATTTTCGTTGTCGGTTGATCTTCGATTTCACTCTGCCCGTTAAGATTGTATTCGTCACTTAGCCAGCCATTCAGGTCACTCATTTTACATCGTTCACTGCAAAATGGCCGGGCTGCGTTGCTAGTGGACCATTCAGTTAGCTTATTGCAGCTTGGGCATTTTACCTTGCTCATACTGAGCAGCAGGCCAGCTGAAACGCAACCTGCCCATCAACCTGGCTAGCCGGATCAATGCCAGTCTGGCGCATAAAACGGAGCGTAAAACGGTGGCGGCCGGCACTGATAACTGGATAGCAAGTTGGGTCGTCTGGAGCGACCCTGATAATTTGCACAGGTTGTTCAGGATCGAGTGTTTGTTGGTAAAAGCCTGCTTCGGCAGATTGAAGCTTAGCTTGGGCTGATTCTCTGATCAGCTGCAAAATTAATTTTACGGCCAGGTTGAGCGTAACGAAAGGTTCGCTCCAGTCGATAATCTGCTGTATCCGAGTTTGGTCTGGTTTAAACAGCCAATGCTGTAAAGCGGGCTGGTCAAATTCGGTATTGCCGCAGGTGACATGCTGGCGTCGCTTCAGGTGGCAAAGTAATTCGTTGTTGATCGTGGTTTTGTAATGTTTGGGTGTTTGTTGGCTCAGCCGAGTGCTGAGACTGCCAACATTATCGAGAATTTTATTCAGGCGGACTGAATCTACGCTAGGAATGTGCTGTAACCCTTTCAGGTTGTGCGAGATTCTTTCGAGCTCTTTGGTTACTTCGCTAGTGGTATCACCTCGGCCTACCAGGTCGGATAGATCTAGCAGACCATTAATAGCCTGCATTTGTTCTACTGGGGTCGGGTCGCTAACGACGTTGTCTAGCTTTTTAAAAACAAATTCCAGCCGCATGAGCAGCCGAGCTCGTTCGTTTAAAGGTTGTTCGTAATAGGCGGGGCTAGACAATTGCGGGTGTTCTCTTTAAGACGTAAGGATCAGTATTTTTGTTAGCTAGTATAAGGTAATCCAATGGTTACCGGTATTTGCCCTTGAGCTAAAGAGGCTTAAAAAGTGCTGGGTTGGCAACGGTCAGTGCCATAGATCTGCATTGATCGACTGGTGGGGCCCTTTATGCCTGTTGGGCGAGTGTCAAATATTCTTTATGCCTTTTCTCAAGTTGGTCGAGAAAGCGCTCAACTGAGGTCGAATTATCGATAATGTCATCAGCAGCCAGATTTCTCTGTTCCCTTGGGAGTTGAGAGTCGACCATCGCTTGAGCTTGCTGGTGGCTAATTCCATCCCGGCTGGTTAATCGGCTGAGCTGTGTTTTGGGGTCTACATCTATCACTAAAACCCGGTCAGCTCGAGACTGTAAACCGGATTCGATCAGTAAAGGAACACTGAAAATCACGTAGGGGCCCTGACTGTTTTTTAATAACCGGTCAAGACGGCTACGGATTACCGGATGAAGAATATCTTCGAGCTGCTTACGTTTAGCTGGATCTTCAAAAACCAAAGTACGCATTTGTTGACGGTCAAGTTGTCCATCCCCATCTAGAATAGATGGTCCAAACAGCTCAACGATTTCCTGCAACGCGGGCTCTCCCGGCTGAACAACCTCGCGGGAAACGATGTCGGCGTCAACTATTTCGATCCCATGTTCGTTGAAAAAATCGCTGGCGGTAGTTTTCCCGCAGGCAATGCCGCCGGTTAATCCAATAATAAAAGGCAATGTAATGGTCTCGTGCGAGTGAGCATTGATTTACGTCTAGTTAGTGATCGAGGTTTTAACTTAAACCAGATAAGGCGTTGCTATTTTTTGAGTAGTGAAACCTGCTACATGGTCGGTAGATAAACACGGTTTATCTGTTCGCCCCACATTAAAGCGACCCATCCAGCTCCTACCAGGTAGGGGCCAAAAGGGATTGGCTTATCTCGTTGTCCGCTAAAAAAAACTATGCTGCTGATCCCCACCAGGGCGCCAATCACACTGGAAATTAAAATGACGATAGGCAGAATTTGCCAGCCGAGCCAGGCACCGATAACAGCTAGTAATTTAAAATCACCGTAACCCATGCCCTCTTTGCCAGTAATGAGTTTAAACCCCCAATAGACCATCCATAGCAGCATGTATCCGGCCATCGCACCCACCAAGGCATCGACGAGGGTAACTGGGCCAATACCGATGAGTGCTAGCAGGATGCCGAGCCATAATAGTGGCAAAGTGATGTCATCTGGCAACAGCATGTGGTCGATATCAATGAAAATTAGACAGATGAATGACCAACTTAAAGCCAGGGTGGCCAGCAAGTAGAGGGAAAACCCAAATTCGTATGCCAGAGCTACTGATATGACTCCGGTCAATAGTTCTACCATCGGATAGCGTATCGATATGGGCTCTGAGCAGTAGCTGCATTTACCTTTTAACAACAGATAGCTGATTATTGGAATGTTTTGCCAGGCTTTGATGCGAGTCTTGCAACCTGGGCAGGTTGAAGCCGGCTTAGCGAGGTTAAAGGGTTCGTCGGGCGAGCCAGTAGGAGTGTCGATTTCGAGAAAATCTCTGGCCTGTTGACGCCAGTTTCGGTCCATCATGATGGGCAGTCGGTAGATGACTACGTTGAGGAAACTGCCCACTATGAGACCCAGTGGCAGTATACAAAAGGCGAACAGATGCGGTGCAGCACTAAATAGGGCGCTAAGTTGTTGAATCAAAATAAAACTCAGATAGGAAAAGAGAGTAGAGCTAAACCACTGCACCCATTTTAAATATTGGCAGGTACATTGCGACCACCAGGCCACCAATGACCACACCCAGAAAGGCCATAATCATCGGTTCCAGCATTGCGGTTAAGCCGTCGACCAAATTGTCGACTTCCTCTTCATAAAAATCGGCGACCTTGCCAAGCATGGCATCCACTGAGCCTGCTTCTTCACCGATGGAAACCATTTGCGTCACCATGTTGGCGAAAAGTCCGGTGTTCTCCAGTGATTTAGTCAGCGTTGTACCAGTGGATATTTCGTCGCGCACCTTGAGGAGGGCCACTTCATAGACGATATTGCCGGACGCTTTGGCAACGTTCTCCATTGCTTCAACCAGCGGCACTCCGGCGGCGAACATGGTTGATAAAGTTCGAGCAAAGCGAGCAACCGTACCTTTTGACACGATTTCACCGATAACGGGTGCTTTTAAGACCGCTTTATCGAGCATGATGTTGAATTTTTTTGAACGTTGTTTAAGTGTGCTAATCCCATAGATCGTGCCAGCAATAATGCCAAACATGGGTATCCAGTAAGCTTGAACCCATTTGGATAAATCAACAACAAACTGGGTCGGTGCTGGTAATTCACCACCAAAATTTTCGAACAGACTTTCAAACTGGGGAATAACAAAAAGCAGTAAAATGATGGTAACGGCGAAGGCTATGACCATGATTGAAGCAGGGTAGACCATCGCAGATTTGATTTTGCCTTTAATTGCTTCGGTTTTTTCCATGAAGGTAGCGAGCTTCGCCAATAAGTCATCGAGGATACCGGCGGCCTCACCGGCAGCAACCAGGTTAACGTAGAGCTCATTAAATTGAAGCGGGTGTTTTGCGAGGGCTTCAGCAAAACTACTACCCCCCTCAACCGTACCTTTAAGTGTCAGGATCAGGTCTGTCATACTGGGGTTTTCATGCCCTTTTCCCACAATGTCGAAGGCCATCACCATGGGCACACCCGCATCAAGCATGGTCGCCATTTGACGTGAAAACAGGGTAATGTCTTTAGGAGTTATTTTTTGCGGTGGGGCTGCAAATAACTGAATCTGCTTTGCGACCTTGGGATTACTTATTCCCTGGGCGCGAAGCTGCGAACGGACAACATTGATATCGGTTCCTTTGGTAACGCCTTTGGCCTTTTTTCCAGCCTTGTCTTTTCCAGACCATGAATAGCTGACGACCTTGATTGTTTTCTTTTTCTTGGCGGCTATTGCTGCGCGTGTGGCCATAGCGTTATTCCTTGGTTACCCGGTTTATTTCATCAAGGGTAGTAATGCCTTGAATGACTTTTAGCAGGCCTGATTTTCGTAGATCATTGATGCCTTCGTTCTCAGCCTGAGCTGCTAGATCAAGGGCTGTTGCCTCTGACATGATTAGTTTGGCCATCTCTTCAGAGATTGGCATCACCTGATAGATACCGGCTCGGCCTTTGTAGCCTTCCGTGCATTGGTCACAACCGACGGCACCATACACAGATATACCTTCTTTGATTTGCTCGTCAGTAAAACCTTCTTCCCGTAATGCAGGCTCAGGAACCTCAATCTGTTTTTTACAGTGTTTACATAGGCGCCGGGTCAGCCGTTGAGCAATGATAAGGTTAAGCGCTGAAGCAATGTTATACGAAGGGATGCCCATATTCAGAAGCCGGGTCACCGTTTGTGGCGCATCATTGGTATGCAATGTTGCCATGACCATATGGCCGGTCTGGGCTGCTTTAATGGCGATCTCACCGGTTTCCAGGTCCCGAATTTCCCCAATTAAGATAACATCAGGGTCCTGACGCAAAAAAGATTTTAATGCGACGGCAAACGTGAGCCCCTGTTTGACGTTAACGTTTACCTGATTAACCCCTTCGAGCACGATTTCAGCGGGATCTTCTGCGGTAGAGATATTGATATCAGGCGTGTTGATGATATTAATGCCGGTATAGAGTGAAACTGTCTTGCCGCTACCGGTGGGGCCTGTGATAAGTAACATTCCATACGGTTTTGCCAGATTCTCTTCAAATATGGCCCGTTGTTCGGGTTCATAGCCCAGCATCTCGATACCCAGCTGTGCGCTGGCTGGATCGAGAATACGCATAACGATTTTTTCGCCAAACAGCATTGGGCAGGTGCTTACTCGAAAATCAATTGCCCGTTTGCCAAACTTGAGTTTCATCCGGCCATCTTGAGGCACCCGTTTTTCAGATATATCTAGTGCAGACACAACTTTGATACGGGCAGCTATTTTTCTGGCCATGCTAATCGGCGCCTGGGCTACTTCTTTGAGAATGCCATCAACCCGGAAACGTATTCGATATTTTTTTTCGTAGGGCTCAAAATGGAGGTCTGATGCGCCTTTATTGATCGCATCTAGCAGCAACTTGTTGACATAACGAACAACCGGCGCGTCATCAACATCTGTATCAGAGCCGGCTTCATCTGCGGCTTCGTCTTCTTCTGATATCAGATCAATGTCATCCAGGTCGTCATCACCAAAGTCATCTAACCCAGTAACTTCTTCCTGTTCTTCTAGAACTTTTTCGATGGTGCGAGTGAGCTTATCTTCTTCAACTAAAATAGCTTCGGTTGACAGGCCTACATTGAACTTGATTTCATCAAGCGCCTGGAAATTTGTTGGATCGGATACCGCAACATAGAGACGCCGACCCCGTTTATATAAAGGCAGAGAATGGTGTTTACGAATTAATTTTTCGCCAAGTAACTTGGTTGCCGCCATTTCTAGGTCTAAAGAATCGAGATCAAACACAGGAATGCCAAAATCTGCTGAAGCACAGACGGCTATTGCTTTAGCGTCAACAAGCTTCTGAGACACAAGGTGGGATACAAACGGCACCTTTTCCTTACCAGCAGTTGTCAGGGCTTTCTCAGCGGCAGCCTCTTCTAGAAGACCTTCATCGACAAGCTTACGGGCCAGGCCGGTCAGGATAACGGTGGGGTTGGCAGTGGCCATTGC
>JAESTY010000066.1 GCA_016763355.1 Immundisolibacteraceae bacterium | reverse complement strand
ATCTTGTAATAATGATTGAGGGTCTACAAACTTAAATTTAAAAATAGAATCTTGTAAAAAAGTGTCTAATGATTTATCAAATGACACAACTTTTGCTGACAAACTATTATCAGAATTAGTCAATTGATAATCTTTTAAAAGAAATTGATAAATCATAGATAAGGACAGTTTAGCAAAAGTAGATGGTTTGATTTTGAAATATTTAGATATCTTTATAGACTTTTTTTCAAACCATTTGTCATTTTTTTGGCTTGTTTGAACTAATTCATCTACCAAGGTCTTTAGCTGAGATAAGTCTGAATCTGAATAACTAAAATTTGATACAAAGTCTAAATCTCTTGTTACCTGATAATAACGATTTACCTCCTGTTTTATAGCGTTACCATGATAGTTTTTATGTACTTTAGAATCAGTTGAACGAAATCGCTTCGCGATAGTTCGAACGCTTTGTTTTCCTTTTTTATATCAATCATAATCGTATTTTGGCTATGGATGCTAGTTTTGTCTTACTATCAATAAAACGTACTCTGTAACCCCCTCAATCATTAGAAAAACTTTCAACAATGTAATAGGAGCATAATTTTGTGCTCCTATTACTTTGGAGGAATGTCATGGGACATTGGAATGATTTGATGGTTAGAGATATGGAGTTGAGGGGTTTGTCAAAGAGAACAGTTTACAGCTATCGCTTGGAGATGAAAAAGCTAGTAGGATTCTACAAGATTGAACCAAACAAGTTAAGTTTGGAGCAAGTTTTGGACTATTTGTATCATTTGTATTCAGTAAAGAAAGTTTCAAATAGCACAATGAAATGTGTGGCTAGTTCTTTGAAGTTTTTTTACAAACACTGTGTAGAGAGAAACTGGGATTTTGAAAAAATCCCTTACCCAAAGAGTCAAAAAGTATTTCCAGATTTTTTCAATAGAAAAGAAATCACAAAAATCTTGAGTAATACTGCAAGAATAGATGAGAAGCTATTGTATATGACCCTATATTCAACAGGAATTAGAATTGGTGAAGCACGAAAGCTCAAGTATGAAGACATAGACAAAGAAAGAATGGTTTTTCACATTAAATTGGCTAAAGGTGGCAAAGACAGATTAGTCCCACTATCTGATGGCTTACGTTTAGAATTGAGAAAATACTATTCTTTGACGAATTGTAAATTAAGTGACTTTATCTTCAAGGGAAATAAACTAAATGAACCCTTATGTCCCAAAGCGGCAGCTAGACGATTCCATAAATGCTTAAAAAAGTCTGGTATAAAGAAACGGGCAAAGTTTCATAGTTTTCGGCATAGCTTCGCAACCCACTTATTTGAAGATGGAACAAGTTTATTAGTGTTACAAAGGGTGTTGGGTCATGCAAGTATAAAAAGTACATTGATTTATACCCATTTAACAAACAACTTTTTGGATAGTATCATAAGTCCATTAGAACGCTTATATGAGATTTGAAAGTGGACTTTCAAATATTAGCAAAAAGCTATAAAGACACAAGTTTGTCAGATGTTTTGAGAGCCTTTTCTATGGATATGTCTTTGACATATCCACAACAAAAAGTCATCAACAACTTAATAAATTGTAAGAGTTCTTCATTAGGAAGTCATAGCTACTATTGCCATGACTGTAGCTATTTACACGTAAGCTATAATTCATGTAGAGACAGACATTGTAACAAATGTCAGGCTTTAAATCAGTCTAGATGGATCGAAAAGAAAATGGAAGACTTACTACCAGTAAAATACTTTCATCTTGTATTTACACTACCAGAAGAACTGAATCCTCTCATTTTAAGAAACAAAGGAGTTTTATATAATTTATTATTTAAAGCGGTCAATGAAACTTTATCTGATGCCACTAGATCCACCAAAAACTTAGGAGCAGATATTGGTTATATTGCAACTTTACATACATGGGGTCAAATGCTGAACTTTCATCCACATATACATTGTATCGTACCTAGTGGTGGATTATCCCTTGATGGAAAAAGTTGGATAAAAGGAAAAGATTCGTTTTTTTTAAGTGTAAAAGTTTTAAAAACTCTCTTGAAATATAAGTACTTAGATTATTTGAAAAAGTATTATAAAAAGCAAAAGATCAGTATGGAAGGTATAGATGGTTTACAAAGTGATTTGGATTTTGAAAGATTGATCAATCTTCTATATTCAAAGAGTTGGCATGTCTATGCTAAACCGACCTTCAAAGGTCCCAAACAAACCATACAATATCTTGGAAACTATGTACAAAAAGTAGCAATCTCTAATTCAAGAATTTTGTCTATAGAAAAGAATAAGGTCAGCTTTAAATACTTTAGTTACAAGAAAAATAAGACAAAATATACAAAAATGGACGGAGAGTTATTTGTAAAACGATTCCTAATGCACATATTACCAAAGAGATTTGTGAAGACAAGATCTTATGGATATTTTGCAAATAGTAATCGTCAAACAAAGCTTAAAACAGTTAAGAAGTTATTAGGCGTAGCGGAAAAGAAAAAGGAAAAATTAACTCTTAAGGAAGAGCTTTTGGAGTTCTTTAATATGGATTTATCTTTTTGCCCAAAGTGTAAGTCAAGAAACTATCATCTAATCCAAGACGTATTGGAGAGATCGCCACCTTTTATATTGAATCAAGCAATATAAAAGAAGAAAGTTCAAAAATAAAATACTAAAGACCATGGGATCCCCTACCCAAAAATAGAATGGAGAAATTGAAACTTTGGAATATTGGTCAGAAAGTGAGGGATTTTATGAAACAAAAGGTCTATAAAACTATAAAAATAGAAAATAACATGAATTAAAATAAGAAAAAACAGAAGAAACTCTATTGAAACCCCATAGAGCGCGATTACGTTCAACAAATTCTATAAACTGTAATTAAGCTTTAGGATAGGTGAGGGTTACACGTATTACAGTTTACAGAATCCTTATCATTAGACCCTAGCTTAATTGGCTTTAGATACGGGATACGAAAATCAGATTCTTTTGATGATAAATTATTCTGAATTTATCCTATTGATTGTGTCCTTCCGTCATCTCAGGGTAGATAAAAGTGAAGTGATTAATTTATCATAATATTTCAAAAAAGGAGATATTATGAATATGAATAAAGTGAT
>JAESTY010000065.1 GCA_016763355.1 Immundisolibacteraceae bacterium | reverse complement strand
CAAAAATTTAGCATTAATAACTCTAATTATTTTTATTATTACTTCTATTTTAATCTACTTTGCTTGCAATAAATTACCTTCTTTTAATAAAGAAATAATAATAAATAGCACCAGTCAATTTATTGAAATGAAAGGAAAGGATGAGTACATAATCGCTAAATTGACTTCTGCAGAAACTTTCTCAAAAAAAGAATACGACAAACTTGGTAGTTTATATATTGGAGATTCAAGCGCACAAGTTAGTGCAATAGCACATTATAAATATTACATCAAACTATCGGAACTTGGCTTTGAAGTTAAAGATAACAATCACGTCAAATTCACTATTAAAAAACTGCACCTTTCCAGTCCAGTAGCTTTTGACTCAGGTTCTTTAACCTCCCGCCGCTCATGGAAATTACTTGGCACTAGCTCTAAAGAAATTGAAACGTATTTAAAAAAGAACCTTAGCACCTTCTTATACAATAAGGGACAGAGAGCGATACCAACTGTCAGTGATATAGCAGCAAAGGGATTAGCCAAAAACATGGCTGCATTCTATAAAAAAAATGGCATTAATATTAAGAAAATTTCAGTTGGCTATGAAAACTCAAATATTAATAATGTTTTTAATTTTGAGGATAATGAAACAGCCAAAACCAAACAGAGTTTTCTAGATAATTTAATAGAAGAATATAACTTTAATTAAATATTATCTAACTTAAAAATAAAATCTAATTTTTAGGAATCCATCTAAAAAATGAAACTCGATGCCGAAGACCGAATTAAGCAGATCGATCGCTCGGTAATCAAGGCAGCTATGGTTGAAATGCCAGGGTCGGTAATGCTGGCCCTAGGGCTGGTGACCAAACTGGGTCCACAGGGCGAGGCTTTGCTGCCATTTCTGAACGACTCATCCAACGTCAATATGCTACTAACAGCCGGGCTGGTGCTGACGGTTGGCGGCAGCTATCAATTGATGCGTCTGCTGATTGAAAAAGCGCGGCTGAAAAAAGAGTACGATCTTTAGCCTCGCTTAAAATGCAGCCAGAAACTCCACACAGCGCTGCTCTGCCCAGTAGTCTCCTGATGAATCCCGCTGCATAAAACTGACATGGCCACCGTGCTGGCTATATTTCAGCTGCAGTTGATCACTGACCTGGCCTTTTTCAGGAAAGCAGCTGGGGCTTAAAAATGGGTCATCCCAGGCGCTAATTAACAGGGCAGGGTGGGTAATCTCACCGAGAAACTGTTTGGAGCTACTTTGCTGATAGTAATCTGTTGCCCCATCGAAACCATGCAGGGGTGCAGTAAAACGATGGTCAAACTCGCGCACGCTGCGGCATTTGGGTAGTTGATCTACCCCTAAAGCCCGTCTAACAATCTCGCCCTTGGCGTTCATTTTGCCCTGCAGGCTGAGCAGAAAACGTTGCTGATAAATCCAGTTCTGGGCTTCATCGAGCCGATCACAACAACCGGATAAATCACAGGGTGGTGATATGGCGACCCCACCACAAAGCTGCGGCGGGCGGTTGTTATTGGGTTCACCGAGATATTTAAGTACCAGGTTGCCACCCAGACTAAAACCAACCAGCGCCAGCTGCTGGTATTGACCGCCACTGAGCACGTGATCGATCACTTTGGCCAGGTCATCGGTTGCGCCACTGTGGTATGCACGAGCCAACAAATTAGGCTCGCCACTACAGCCGCGAAAGTGATAACCCACCACGTCCCAACCGGCAGCTGAGACGGCTCGGGCCATGCCTTTCATATAGTGGGTATCACTGTCGCCCTCGAGGCCGTGACAAAGCAGCACCAGCCGGGAATGGCCGCCGCTAAGCCAGTCCAGATCAATGAAGTCCTGATCAGCGGTGGTTATTCGTTCGCGCTGCCAGCTAACACCTGTTACCCGTCGCAGCAGGGTGGGAAAAACGGTTTGAAAGTGGCCTGATCGGTATAGGCCGCTGGCCTGATAGCCAGCACAAGCGCTGGGTTGGGCGTTGGTGCCATCAACTGACTGGCTATCCGACTGATCGTTAAGGTGACTTGATTCGCTAGGCATAGCGCAGATTGTAACTACAATAGCGGCTGGTTATTTATCGATAAAGAGGGGAGTAACTATGTCATTACGGGGTAAGGCAGCCATTACCGGTTTCGCCGAGATGCCGCCACAGAAGCGGCCCGAGGGCAAAACCTCATTAGGCATCATCGCTGAGATGGCCCGCGGCGCGATTGCCGACGCCGGGCTGGAAAAATCAGATATCGACGGCCTGCTCACCGCCGCCTCGTTAAGCGATTTCAGCATGCTCTGGCCCTCGGCGGTGGTGGAATACCTGCACCTTAAACCGCGCTATTTTGATCAGGTCGAACTCGGCGGTGCATCCAGTGCCGGCATGGTCTGGCGGGCAGCAGCAGCCATAGAAGCCGGTATGTGCACCAGCGTGCTCTGCGTGATTGGTGATACCTGGGACAGCAAGCTTTTTGTTAATAAACCACCGCCTTTTCCGGCCACCGAATTAGAATTTGATGCCCCCTATGGCTTATCCGGCGCCAACGCCGGTTACGCCCTGATTGCCCGACGCCATATGCACGAATTTGGCACCACTGCTGAACAACTCGCCAAAATAGCGGTCGATCAACGCACCAACGCCTGCGCCAATCCGCAGGCGCTATTTGGCAAACAATTGATCACCATCGAAGACGTGCTCAACTCACGGATGATTGCCGACCCACTGCGCCTGCTGGAGATTGTCAGCCCGGCCACCGGCGGCGGTGCCTTTATTGTCACCAGTGCCGATCGCGCCGAACAGGGGCCAAATCGGCCGGTTTACCCGCTCGGTGCCGGTGAAGCAGGCGAACATTCCAGCATCACCCGGGCACCGAACATGACCCACTCGCTGGTCAAACCGGCTGCCGATCAGGCCTTTAAGATGGCCGGAGTGAGTCGTGACCAGATTGATTTCATTCAACCCTACGACTGCTACACCATCACCGTGTTGGTAACCCTGGAAGATGCAGGCTTTTGCGCCAAGGGCGAAGGCGGGCGTTTCGTTGAAGAAAACGACCTCACCTGGCGTGGTGACCTGCCGTGTAACACCCACGGCGGGCAACTGTCATTTGGTCAGCCAGGCATTGCCGGCGGCATGAGTCAGGTGATTGAAGGCGTGCGCCAGCTTATGGGCCGGGGCGAACAGCGCCAGGTCGACAATGCCACCATCGGCTACGTCAACGGCAATGGCGGCATCATGGCTGAGCAGTGTGGATTGATCCTGGGAGTAGAAGCATGAGTTTCCCACGTCCGGTGCCAGCTGTTACTGATGTTTCCCGGCCTTACTGGCAGGCCGCCAGAGAGCATCGTCTTGATTTGCAGCGTTGTGATGACTGCAACGAGTGGATTTTTTACCCCCGCCAGGTCTGCTGTGAATGCTTGTCTTCGGCACTAAGCTGGCGCCAGGTATCAGGACTGGGTTCGGTTTACACCTACACCATCCTGCACGTGCCGCCACATCCAGGGCTGGTCGATGACCTGCCAATGATTGTGGCGGTGGTGAAACTCGACGAAGGCCCACAACTGACCACCAACATTGTCGATTGTCGGCCTGAGGAGATGGCCATCGATATGCCGGTGACCGTGTTTTTTGACGATGTTACCGACAGCACCACTCTGGTTAAATTTCGGCCGCTTTAACCGGCTATTGCGACAACATACTTACTAAAAAAATTAATCAGGTTCGGTACTAGCTGTTTTTAGCAGTCCATTAAAAACAATCACTCACCAGGCTGCTTGTAACAGACACAACAAAGGGGGATGGGGATGAAAAGGGCAACTGCGCAACTTGCTGTGCTGGCAATGGGGATGGTTTATTTCGCAGCGACGGCGACAGCAGCAATAGCCACCGATAGTCGGCCAGATATTCTGCTGATTGTCGCCGACGACATGGGCTACACCGACTGGGGCGGTTTCGGCGGCGAGATTCGCACTCCTAATATCGATCAGCTTGCCGACCGAGGGCAACGCTTCAGCCATTTTTACACCGCCCCAACCTGCTCACCCACCCGAGCTATGCTACTCACCGGTATCGACCATCACCGGGTCGGGCTCGGCTCCATGATCGAACTGTTACGACCCAACCAGATTGGGCAACCCGGTTATGAGGGCCACCTCAATAACCGCGCAGTAACGCTTTCACAGCTATTACAGGATGTGGGTTATCGAACCCTAATGGCCGGTAAATGGCACCTCGGACTCAAACCCCAACAGGACCCATCACAACTGGGCTTTGATCGCTCCTTTGCTCTGTTTCTTGGTGCTGCCAGCCATTTTGGTGACGAAGCCGCCTACACCAATAACTATCCGCCCATTTATCGGCTCGACGGCAAGCGCACCCATGTGCCGGATAATTTCTACTCTTCTGATTTTTATGCCGACCAGCTGATTAACTGGATTGGCGAGACTCCCACAGACCAGCCGGTGTTT
>JAESTY010000064.1 GCA_016763355.1 Immundisolibacteraceae bacterium | reverse complement strand
AGTTACCCATCAGGTAAAACTCATCGATGCAAAGCGTATCAATGAACTTGGCCAGGTGATCGACAAAAAATATGTGGGAGAACTCTTTATCGAGCGGCTTATCACTTAGTCCGTAACCGATCTGATCAACCGCCATAGCGTGCGCATGTTCACCCAGCGCAGCAATATTGTTGCCCCAGCCAAACTCGCCCGCAGCGCCGGGACCGCCACCATGAACCATGATCAGAGGGATGCCGTCACCGGATTCAACATAGTGGGTGCGATAGGGGCCAACTCTGACAAAACGCGAATTAAATGGTGGGGATGTCATGGTGGTTCTCCTCAGGTTTTCATTCCCCGCTGGTTCAGTCTGGTGTCTCTTGATTACAAGGATCGAATGCTTGTTCAGCGAAGGCTAACTGCTCGGTACTCAGTGCAGCTATCTACAATAAAGGTTAGCTATTTTTTTAGATAGGGTTCAATAATTATTGGGGATGGCTCAGCAGGATCATCAATCGTTAATCGATATTTGGCGTATAGCCAATAAATAGAAAATTAATATGAGGACTTTATTGACGGGTGATCGGCGTACCATCGAACTTAACTCCAGCCCACTCCTGCATCACTTCTGTCTGGCTAAGAATATCCGCGTCATAGCCCATCTTGCGAACCATGAGTTCAAACATGTGGAACGTCTGATCGATCATCAGGCAGGGCACGTCAGATTCGTGGGCGAATTTGGACATGTGGCGCAGGTCTTTGGTCATCAGGCCGAGCTGGAAGCCGGCACCATTGGGCAGGTCGTTGAACATTAATGCCGGGTTATGGGAGAAGAAACTCATGCCGGTGCCTTTATCCAGCACCTGAGCCGCTTTTCTGACATCGATGCCGTGTTTGGCAGCAGACAACAAGCCTTCCATTGTTGCCAGGCCAGCGGCTGCACCAACCATGTTGTTGACCATTTTGATTATTTGGCCCGCACCCAGGGGACCGACGTGGAAGAAGTAATTCGACATACTCTCCAATAGGGGCTGGGCTTCGGCAACGTCCGCATCTGCACCGCCAACACACCAGGTTAATGCGCGCTCTGGCAGGGCAATTGAGCCGCCTTTTTCGCCGGTTATAGTGGCATCGATGATGCGCATCTGGTTCTCGGCCAGCGCCGCGGCTATTTGTTTGGTGGTGTCCGGGTAGCCACTGGTGGTGTCGATTACCAGCATCCCCGGCTTATCGGCTTCGCAGATTCCTCCGCGGCCCATGCAGACCGCTTTTGACGATTCTGAATTGGGCAGTGATAACACCACCACATCGGCGGCTTCGGCAACGGCTTTGGCGGTTGAGTGAATGGTGACGCCTTCTGCTGCGAGCAGGTCGCAACGGGAAATATCCAGGTCGTTGCCGTGCACTTTAAAACCATCTTCAAGCAATAAACGGCCCATGGATGTGCCGAGTGCGCCTAGCCCAATAATGCCTATCGATTGATAGCTCATGTGCCTCTCTCCCTAAGTGATGCAAACGCTGAGAAAGTCTGGATTCCGGGAAAGTGAAGGTCCATAGAAAACAGCCACCTTGTTCGTGGAGGCTCTTCGCTGAAGAGCCCCGGTCTTTTTCAGCGCTTTGCTAGATAGCTGTTTTTTCGAATATTATTGAAGCTGATAGAACCGTCTTGCTCCGCCGCCGAGCACGCTGGCAAGGGTCTTTTCTGGCATGCCCATGTCGCGAATCAGTTTCGGTGCGTTCCAGAAACCATCGACATGGGGATAGTCGGTAGCCCAGAGGATATTATCCGGGCCTAAATAGTCCGCCAGGATAGGCAGGGCACCTTCTACCGGCTCGAAGGCGATGAAACACTGACGCCGAAAAATATCGCTTGGCAGCATGGTCAGGCCAGAGTCGTTCATGCCCTTGTCGGTGTAATGACGATCCATACGGTCGATCCAGCCCGCCATCCAGCCGCCACTGGCTTCCAGAAAACCAAACCTGAGTCGCGGAAAACGATCAGCCACGCCGCACATGATGATGCTAGCGGCGGCCGCCATGATTTCGAGGGTATGGCTGACACAGTGGCGTGAGGCGAAGGTGTCAAATCGGTCCACGCCTAAATCGGGCTGGCCACTGCTCATGCCTTCATGGATACCAACAGCCACATCAAGATCCTGCGCTACTGCCCAGAGTCGGTCGTGATCTAGATGATGCAGGGGTCTACCGTCGTAGGGATTGGGGCGTAAGAATATCGCCCGATAGCCGAGTTCATGGACTGCGAATTTTAGTTCCTCGATGGCGTGATCTACCGACTGTAACGGGATCATGGCAGCGCCAAACAGCCGTTCTGGATAGGCCCGGCAATAATCGGCTAGCCAGCGGTTGTATGCCCGACAACCGGCCGCGGCAGTATCAATATCTTTAACCGTACCCGCAAACAGTCCCAGGCTAGGGTAGAGCACGGCTGCATCAATGCCTTCCCGATCCATGTCCTTGATGCGCGGGTGGGGATTGAAGCCGCCAGGCCTGCCATCAAGGTAGGAAATAGTCATCGAGTTTTCGCCCTCACGGGAACCGATGGAACCGAGCAGACCGAAGGTCATTCCCAGGTCGAGTTCATGGTCTTCGATGCGGAATACTTCGGTGCCGTCGTCTCTGACGATCAGCTTCGGGCAAGTGTCCCGGTATTTGGGGTCGATGTACTCTTCCCAAAGATTTGGCGGCTCAAGGATATGGCCGTCTGCGTCTACTACGTCGTATTGCTGGCTCATGTTGCTCTCCTCTTTTACTGAATCTGAAGGCGCCTGTCCATGGCTTTTTCAGGAACAAAAATAGAAGTAGCAAGCTGCGACTTTCTAAATTACAGAATCAAGGGCTATAAACCAGATGATTCTGGGTGCGCATCCATGCGGCGATTTTACTCACCCGCGTTCGGTCTGGCTGGCAAACTCTTTGTGGATTGCTTACCTGACCATCGCTTACGGGAGTCTTTAATTATTGTGGTTATCCTCCGCCGTTGGTTGGTCACTGTCAATTGGTGTTAGTTGTTAAAAACGAACCGTTAATGGCAGGCCTGTTATTGAGACTGGAGCATCGGATACTTTCCTTCAATGAGTTAAATTAACAGGGTAATACTGCGGGAGCCGATGATGTGTTCATCGCTCTCTGCCCGGCGGCTTTCCAGTTGGAGTCCACCATCGACCTGGTTGAGGATGTCATTACGCACAATCGGGAAAAAATGCGGGGGTAAATCAAAGCCTCGGCCCCGATAAACCAGTAGGTTGCTGAACACAGCTAGCTGGTCGGCCTGGCCACCGCGTTCAACCCAAATATTGGTAACAAAATGGCGTGATCGGCTGGGTGGGCTTTCACTCACTGTGAATGCGGGGTTCGCCAGTTGTTCAATCCGGGTTTGCAGGCTGGCTCGATTTTCGCTGAACAGCGGGACGGTTTTGGGTGCTGTAGTAGCATCGGCGGCACTTTGAACGGTGGGTGCGACTAATTCGTAGTGGATGTCATCGCTGATCAGCTCAAGCCATTCGAGGTATCGGTGCTGGTCGAACAGGCGGGCTTCGTAGATTAGAAACTCGCAGGCGGCGCGGTATTCGCCATCGCTAATGTTGGTTTTTGGTATCGGCATTGTTGGTTTTCCTTAGCGTCGTGACATGACCTGTTTCCAGTGTTTGAGCAGGTTGAACTGTTCGCACTCGGGCAGCATCGGAAAGTAGGCTCGGCCAGGCCCAGGAAAATCATCAACCGGTTCAAAGTTCAGAGCGGTTTCAAAGTTCATGGTGCTGGTGCTTGCAATGGAACCTTTACCGGCAGTGACAATCGACGACCAAATGTCGAGGTCATCTTCCTCAAACATGCCGGACATGCCAAAGGTGCGCAGGCCTTCGGCGAGCACCGCTTGTTTGTGGGCTTCTGGAGCCTCTTTTTCGGCCAGGTACCAGCAGGTAAGTTCTATCTGGTGGGGACCAATCGGTTGCCAGAGCCTCAGCGTTCCCGCGGCGATGGCTTCGCCTTTACGCTCGGTATCTAGAGCTACCTGAATCCATGCCAGATAGGGGAATACGTTGCCGACGGTGACCACATTGCGGCGCAATATGGTCGCCTGCTCCGGACTCAGGGTTTGCTCGTATAGGGGGATCAGCTCCTTGGGCAGGCCGGTATAAGGCAGGTCATCGTGGGGCAGGGTGGTGTTCACACAGCCATGTCCGCCGTCGAGGCTAATTTGATAGCTAGAGCCCAGTGCGTTGACCACCTCGTTAATCGGTGCTCCGAGAATACCCAGTGCGGTTGGCCCCATGTGGGTTGGGTGCAGGTGTTGGTTATCGGTACCAAAATTAAGCGCCCCGAGCTTCCAGTTGGTATTGACGATCCAGCGCTGGGGCGGTGCCAGTACTTCCATGCCGCCAGGGGTACGGTTGAAATAGATATCCAGATACCATTTCATGTCACCCAGATAATCGCTCAGGCTAACCGCGTCGGCATCCCAGGTGGCGAAAATTAATTCACCGTGGCTGTCAAGTTGAGCGACTGCGCGTAAGCCGTTGGCGGAGAAGTCGAGTTTGCCCTGGTAAAAGTCGTCGTAACTGGTGGTTTTTAGTTGACCTGCGTTGTTAAAGGTCCAGCCGTGATACGAGCAGACAAAATGCTGGCAGTTGCCGTTATCAAGCTTGGAAATTAATGACCCCCGATGGGGGCACTGGTTTAAAAAAGCCCGGGGCTTGCCGTCGTCACCACGAATCAGAATGACCTGATCATCGCCCATGCGCCTAGTTACGAAATCACCCGGGTTGGGGATTTCGGTGGCGTGGCCTAAAAACAGCCAGGAGCGGTTAAAGATGCGCTCAACTTCGAGCGCGTAGATTTGTTCGTCAACAAAAATACTCGTGCTGGCATGAGCACGCTGCTCGTCAATGAGTTGATCCCAGTCGTAGAAGTCGTCAGTGGTACGCAGCATCGCATTGATCCTTAGAGTCTGCTGGAATTGGGTGGGTGGGAGTCAGGCGTTGAGCAAGCTCCTGGATAACGCCTTATATGACGCCAAGGTCTGACAGGTTCTGACGCAACCACTCCACCCGTTGCGGTGATTCCTGACGTACCGTAGGCAGGTTCGGCCCGGCTTTTAAACCGATCGCCTCGTACCAGGGTTTGGTGATGGCAAAGGAACTGGCGTAGGTCTTGGTTTTATAAACCCCCTCCCAGGTAACCGTGTTGTCCCAGAAATTCGCCACCGGCCGTAACTCGTTAAACTTGGCCTCAGCGGTGACCCAGTCGCCGGCTTTGGCGGCGCGAATATATTCGGT
>JAESTY010000063.1 GCA_016763355.1 Immundisolibacteraceae bacterium | reverse complement strand
TGGTTACGCGAGGATCTGGGGCTGATTAAAAGCGGCATCCAGTCCCACATTAATGCTCCTCGGGCGCAGCCTCGATCTTTCCTGCCTCTGCGCGGTGACTACCGTCGCTAGGGTTTCGGCATGACTCCTGCCCAAAACACAGTTTTTCAAAACGGATCTGGTGTTGCTCCTGACAGATTGCTTACGGCCATTGCCTCGGCGGTGATGGTATTGGCGTTCGTGTGGGTTATCTGGATCAGCCTGGGAACCTTCCGTGCTTGGCAGGAGGGGCAAGCCACCATTTTGGATGTTGCTGGGGCGTTAAGAGCCAGCATTGTGCTGATGGTATTGGGTTTTTATCTGCGGTGAATCGCCGGTAGAGACGTTCTTGGGAATCGGGATGGTATTTCGTAACAACACGCGGGAATCGATCCCACTTTTTAGACCTTTGTCTTCAAAAATTCCCATCATAGGCCAGCTTACTTCCTGTTCGATAAATTGGTTGTCAACTTTTCGAACGACTTCGTCGATGCTCACCACAATGACTCACTTTCGCAGATGGCAACTACATGGGAGAGGTCACCGGCGCCGTCCGGGTGCTCATTGGCACCAACCACAAAAAAATGGCTCGACGGAGCTGCGGGAGGTATCCAACAGGATCTTGAGATTGGTGAAGTTTTCAGCGATCAATCTGTCATGCTGATACAAAAAAAATGTGCAGGCCACGCGTTATTCCATTTGTCGTCGATTTCTTTTGAATTCTCGCTTGAAACCGTACAGCCGCGGCCGTCATTCTTGGCAAGTTTCTGATATCGATGTCGTCTACTTATCATCCCGTTCCACGTTGTTCACTCTGGTCTCAAGTTCCGCCGTCTTTTCCCAAAGTTGTAGGATGGTTGCGCCGGTTCCTGCTCGGGGATCAGAATTTATGGCCGCGTTTATCGCTGCCAACCTTTGCCATAATTTTTGCCAACGGCTAGTGCTATGGCGGCTATAGAGTCAACGATTAAATGCGCTTCTGTCAGCGTGCTGTCATCCCCTTGCCGCACTGATGGCCGGGGTGGGGACCAATGCCGTGGGCTAACCGAGCGGGTGCCGGGGGGAGTCGTTGTAACGGTGGTAAACGGCGCACCAATTGGCGGCTGGCCTAAAAGTGAAACCGTGTACTCAACAGATAGCGCCAGCTATGGTCCCGATTGATGTCCCGAACAATCCCGCCTTCGATCACCAGTTTTGGGTGAATCCACTGCAAGCCAGCGGTGATCTGCTGGGTAACCGTCTTGCCCTGCTGCCAGCGGCCATTAAACTCCACCACGCCCCATATTTCCCTAGCGATGCCCCAGTCGGGGCGCTGGTCTGGCAACAGCCGATATTGCCAGGAGAGGTCATAACGACCGCTATTGGCGCGGTTGTGCTGGCCAGATTGATAAAGCAGGTCAATATCAATTTCGTGGCGATTGTGAAAATGGGTGAACACCAACCCGGACTGCAGGGCGCTGTCGCGATTAGTTTCCGTGGGCAGCAGTGCCCCGGCCAACAGGCCCAGACGATCCGTGCCCGAGCGCCGATCAGCGCGCCAGACAATGTGGCGATATAGCAGGGACAGATCCCCCTGGCGATTATTGCCGGTCGGCGATAATCGGTAGGGCAGCCCCAGCAGGAGCGTCTGGTGGCTACTAATGCCGTAGCCCAGGCTGGAGACGAATTGCTCGGTGTCGGTTGCGATCTGGCGCTGGTAGGTTAATCGCACCACCGCACCGCCGGTTTCAACCGGTAGCGCCACAAACGAGCGCAGCCCCATGCCGTGACTGGCCGTGGCCAGTCCGGACAGCAAGAGTAACGCCGGGTAAACGCATTTATTTTTGTGAACTGTCATCTGCGACAACCGCAATATTGGTCGGTGTGAATCCGGCATCCAGCACTGCCTGGCGGATAGTCTCAAGGGTCGGCAGGGCGGCGGCGGTTTGCAGGCGTATTTTTTTGTGTTTCAGGCTCACCTCCACGCCGGATATGGCGTCCATTTGGTTGAATTTTCGCTCCAGCGTGTCAACACAAAAAGCGCAGGTCATGCCGAACACATCGACCTCTACCGTGCGCGCCTGACTGTGCAAGGGAGCCAGCAGTAAAGCAGCCAACATGGCTAAGGTTAATTTACGCATATCACACCTCTGTTAAGTGGCAAACCAACGGCTATTGGCTACTGGCTATACCGCCAGCAAACGGCGTAACGGCAACAGCAGCATACTGAAGAAAAACCCGGTCATCCAGATGACACTACTGAGCAGCAATATTCGTTGATTCCAGCGTTTTGATGCCTGACACAATTCTGCGAGTGCCGGGTCTGCGGGGCAGGTCTGGCCGGGGCGCCAGACTACCCATGCCAGCACCAGCAACAGCGCGCCGGCGATGCCCAGGGTCCACAATTTGTGTTCAGCCAGAAACATCAGTCCGGGCAGGTTATAAAACGCGGCGGCAACAACTGCGCCAAAACCCATCGAGACCAGTAAAATCGGCAGCGCACAGCACAGCAGCGTGCCGCTGGTCACCAACAGGGTTAACCAGCGGAAAGTTGCGGCCTGCTGCCAATCAGCCTTAGCCACAACAGGTACCGCCCGCGCCATTGGCAATTTGAATGGGCGGACAAGGCACAGACCCGTACGAACAGAACACACAGCAATCGCCGACCAGTGGCTTCAGCAGTACTCCACAACCGCTGCATTGATGAAACCATAAGCAGGCATCAGTGGGCATTGCTAGCAGTTCCTGGTGAGCACATTCGGGGCAAGTGAGTTTTGAATCAGTAACCGGTTCGATCATTAATTAACTCCCGTTCTAGTATGGGTCGGGTGATCAGGTGCAACTGCCTGGAACGCATTGATTATTCGAGATTGACAGTGGTTATACAGACCCGAATAAGTACAGAAAATTTCATCGGTAATGGTCAGTCCTGTCAATCCTCCGGTTACGACCGCTGAATATCGTTGCGATAAAGGCGTGTGTGGCCAATCTCTGCCCCTTTGTTGCCGGGCGGTTTAGATCTGGGGTTCTATCTAATGGTCCGATGAAGTGACCCCCGGCGGCAGGGTGATTTTAAACCGCGTGATCCCGGCGTTGGATGTCACCGTAATCTGGCCGCCGTGGGCCTGGACAATCGATTGGACAATGGCCAGACCAAGCCCAGTGCCGGCTCCCTGCTGCCGTCGCGACGGATCTGCGCGATAGAAACGGTCAAACAGCTTTGGTAAATGTTCAGCCGGAATCTCAATACCGGTGTTTTCGACAACGATTTGGGTTGTTTCGGCCTCGTTTTGGCTGAGTAGAACGCGTATGGTGCTGCCGGCTGGAGAATAGTGA
>JAESTY010000062.1 GCA_016763355.1 Immundisolibacteraceae bacterium | reverse complement strand
TTGACACCACCAGTGGCTATCCAGATCAGACCCGGGAATTTGCACAGCGGTTGGCTGGCTCAGAAATGATTCTGATGGATGCGGCCATTACCGGTGAACGCGGGGGTTCGTTGGCGATTCCTGATCGCAACTTAACGTTTATTGTGGGTGGGGAAGCTGCGGATCTAAAACGTGCCCGGACTGTGCTTGATCGGTTTAGTAGTCACCTGTTTCTGCTGGGGCCATTGGGGGCAGGACAGATTGCCAAGATGGTTAATAACATGGTCTGCTCGGTGGCTGGGGTGGCACTGCTCGAAGGTCTGTTAGTCGCAGCTCGCCACGGCATTGATTATCAGGCGGTGGCTGAGGTGCTCGATCACGGCACCGGCGCCACCTTCTGGACCCACAACCGCGGCATGCTCAATCCAGAACCGATGAAGGGCGGGTTTTATGTCGGGTTGATGACCAAAGATCTGCGGCAGATGTCACAGATTGCCATGCCAGCGGTGTGCCGAATATGCTCGGTGAGCTGACTTACCATCTCTATCAGCTATTTAGTCGGGACCTGGGTTATTACGGCGGCATCGCGCAGAAAATCGAAGTGATGCAGCGCTGGGCTGGTATCACCCTGGATGGCCGTGAATTGGATATTGAAAAACTTGAATAAAAGCGAACCTGACGCAGCTTCCAGGCCAAAGGCAAGGGTAGTTCCAAAGGATAGGGAATTACTAATTTTTGACGGCTGCTGGCCAAGCGGTAAAGTAGTTTTCAGGGCAAATAACGAGTGATCGAACTTTCATTAGCATTAGCATTAGCATTAGCTAATATTATGTTTGGCTGAACGGGGCTTTGCTGTAGAGTTGCTGCCAACTGCCAGTCTTCAATTGTTAACGGTTATCAGCTTGACCTGAGGGAAAGATTTTTTAATATGGCGGTAATGAATTAGGCTACGTGGGTGGTTTACCAGGCTGGGAGGCTCGCAAATCGGTGTTGTATCCGCAGCGCATTTTATTTTCTATTGAGCGAAAATTTTAAAGATGATAATTAAAGGACTGGGCTACCTGGGTGTTACGGTGGCAGAACTGGCTGAATGGGAATCCTATGGTGCTGGATTAGTCGGTGCTCAAATCATCGACAAAACTGACGATCAGCTCAAGTTGCGTATCGATGACCATTACAGCCGTATTAATGTTCATAAAGCGGATCAGCCTGGCATCGCTTATATCGGTTGGGATGTGGGCTCCGAACCAGCGTTGCAGCAAGCGATTGAGGTCATCGAAGGTCTCGGCATGAGTTGGCGCGATGGCACTCAGGAAGAGTGTCAGGCCCGCAAAGTACTGCGCATGGTCAAGCTGCAGGACCCGGGTGAGAACGAAATCGAACTTCATTACGGAGCCAGTATCGGCCACCAGTTTAAGCCTTCCCGAGATATGGGTGAATTTGTCACCGGTGAGCTAGGTATGGGCCACGTACTACTATTAACTCCAAATTTCGATGCGATTATGGAATTTTATAGTCGTATGGGTTTTAGGTTAAGCGAATCTATTTATATGGATGCACTACAGGGCCATGCCCATTTTCTGCATTGTAATCATCGCCAGCATAGCCTGGCGTTGGGCGCGGCACCGCATAATGTACTGGGCCATTTGATGTTAGAAATCAAATCGATGATCGATGTCGGCAAGGCTTACGATATCGCCATGTACGAAGAGATGAAAATCACCATGACCATGGGCCAGCACGTCAACGACAAGGTGGTCTCTTTTTACACCATGTCCCCGAGCGGGTTTGACCTCGAACTTGGTGCCGGCGGACTGGTGATCGAAGACCTGGATAGCTGGAGTGTTGGCCAGTACGAAGACATCAGCTACTGGGGCCACCACGGCGGACTGCGTAACCGGCCTAGCCCGGAACAGTTCTCCAATTAATCTGCTTTGATGGCCGCCTCAACCACACTGTCGACCTCCGTGCCATTGAGCGCTCGACGGCCGTTTAGTCGGCAGTTGTGGGGTTGGTTTTTGTCGCTGATGATAGCCCTGGCACCAGCCACGCCAGCGTTTGCAAAATTATCGATTTCAGCTGACGGGCCGCACTGCATACAGATCCTGCAGGCGCAAGTTGCGGCCGAGTCAATGCAGCATCAACATCACCGCCAGATCGCGGTTGCCGACAGCCAGCGTTCGGTGGCTACCGTCGCCAAGGATCATGGCTCGGTTGAAATGGATGATTGCTGTAACGCCGGCAACGATTGCGGCGACTGTTCTGTCAGTCAGCAGAGCTTGATCAGCCCGCCGCTTGGGCTTAGTTTCCACAAGGCTAGCTCGGTAATAGTTGTCATTAGTCAGCCGTCGACCGATGCATTGCCCTTGCTCCGCTACCGGCCACCTGCCCCTGCCTGACAGGGGATTAATCCGCCCGAATTTTGGGTGGAGCCAGCGACACAACCCCGATAGCTAGCCGGTTCTGTAGATCGTGTAACACTTTGTTCTGTTCACGCCTATCTATTCATCAGCGCTGCTATCTGCTTGTTTTATCTGGACCGGGTTGCAGCATTAGCCCGCAGCTAATCCCCAAGCGAATTATCCGCTGACAGCCTGTTCCGGTATCAGCGGGCCATTTGTCGATTTTGGATTGAGGTGCGCGGTGAGCGACATAGAGATAAGAACCGAGGTTTTAACCAGGGCTGTCAGCAGCGGTTTGATGGGGCTGTTATTTTTGGTCATGCCCCTCCAGGCGCAGTTAACCCAGGTCGCGGTTGACCAGCAACAGCGGCCAGACAAGCCGAATGAGCTATCCCTCAGCAGTGCGGTAGCTTTGGCGCTTAAGGATAATCCAGGCCTGGCCCAGTTCCAGGCTCGTTATCAGGCGTTGCAACAGATACCCGAGCAGCAGGGCACTCTGCCCGATCCGGTGCTGAGTCTGAATGCATTGAACCTGCCCACAGACACCCTTCATGTCGGTCAGGAGGCGATGACCCAGTTACAGATTGGTATCAGTCAGGCGTTGCCATACCCGGGCAAATTAAAGCTGCGCGAGCAGGCTAGTGACTTTGATGCTCAGGCTGCCGGCCATTCGGTGGCCGAATGGGGTAATCAACTTGTTGCCAATGTTAAGCGTAGCTGGTGGCAGCTCTATTATCTGGATCGTTCGCTGCTCACCATCAATCGTAATCAGGCGTTGTTGCGTAATTTTGTGCAGGTGGCCCGCACCAAATATGAGGTGGCCGAGGGGTTGCAGCAGGATCTTCTGCTAGCCCAGCTTGAGTTATCCAAATTGATTGATCAGCGTATTCAGCTGCAAGCACTGCGTCGCAGTCAGGCGATTAAACTCAATCGGTTGATGAACCGGCCGGTAGGGGCCGCGGTGCAACTGGCGACCAGGGTTGCCGAAACCATGCCGCTGATTGCTGACCGGGCTGAGTTAATCCGGCGTGCCCAAAAGGCGCGACCACTGCTGATGCAGGTCGCCGACCAGTTGGATGCGGCCAAATCACGATTGCAACTGGCCAACCGGGATCGTTATCCCGATTTTAAACTGGGGCTGAGTTATGGTGACCGCAGTGGCCGGAGCCCGGGTGGCGGTTCCCGGCCTGATCTGGTTTCGGTGATGTTCAGCGTCAACCTGCCGTTGAACCGGGACAGCCGCCAGCACAAGGCAGTTAAACAGCATGCCCATCAACTCAGCGAAACCCGCTTTGGTCAGCAGGACAAACGGGCTCAGGTGGAGGGCGAAATTGCCCAGGCGGTGAGTGAGTACCAGCGCGCCCAGCAGCAATTTGTGCTGTTTCAAACCGGCATCCTGCCCCAGGCCCGTCAGACTGTGGCCTCAATGCTGGCCGGCTATCAGGTCGATCAGGTCGACTTTCTGAATCTGGTGCGGGCTCAGCTCACCCAGTTCAACTATGAATTGAGTTACTGGCGCGCGCTGGTCGAGGCCAATCAGGCCCTCGCCCAAATAGTGGCGGCAGTCGGCGAGGAGAATATCTATGAATAAGTCACCGTTAATAACCGTATTAGTGATGCTGGCGTTAGGTTTTGGCGGCGGCTACTGGCTGCAGTTCTGGTTGCAGGGGCAGACAATGGAAATACCAACAGCTGTGCTACTGGCGAAACCGGATAAACAGCCCCTGTTTTATCGCCACCCAATGAACCCGGAGATCTCTTCACCGGTGCCTGCCAAGGGCTCCATGGGCATGGATTACATTCCGGTCTATGCCGATAGCGATGACGACACAGCCAGCCCAGCTGGAACCGTGAAAATCGATCCGGTGGTGGTACAGAACATCGGCGTGCGTACCACTATCGCCAGGCTAGGGTCGTTAAGTCGGACCGTTCGTGCGGTGGGTCGGGTCGATTTTGACGAGGGCGGCATGTTTCGTCTACATCCCAAAACCGAAGGCTGGATCACCCAAATCCGAGTCGAGAATAGCGGTCAACAGGTGGTCGCTGATGAGATTTTACTGAGTCTTTATTCGCCCAAACTGGTCGCATCCCAGCAGGAATACCTGTTGGCGCTAAGCAACCGGGAGGTGCTTGCCAGCAGTCCGTTCGAAGATATTCGACGTGGTGCCGACGAGCTTGTGAACAGCAGCCGCCAGCGCTTGCTGCTGATGGATGCGCCGGAACATCAGATTCGTGAACTGGAGCAGAGCAAGCAGGTACAGAAGACCTTCACATTCACTCGCCGGTGGCCGGCACCGCCATTGCTATCGGCGCGCGGGATGGCCAGTTTGTCACGCCTAACACCGAGCTTTATATGATTGTCGACCTCACCAAGGTTTGGGTCATTGTTAATATTTACGATATTGACCTGCCCTGGATAAAAGTCGGTGACTCGGTGCAGATGACCCTGGCGAGCGTGCCCGGTCGGCGGTTTAGCGGCGAACTTGCCTATATTTATCCCTATGCAGAGTCTGCCACCCGGTCCACCAAAGTGCGGCTGCTGTTTAATAATCCGGACGGGTTGTTGCGGCCGAATATGCTTGCCAATGTGGTGATTGAGAGCGCTGAGCAGCCCGATACTGTGATTGTGCCGGCCGAAGCAATCATCCGTTCTGGTAGTCGCGATCAGCTGTTTGTGCAGCGCGCAGCGGGTAAATTCGAACCTCGGGTGGTGACGCTGGGTCATGAATCCAATGGCATGGTCGCTGTGATTAGCGGCTTAGAGGCGGGTGAACAGGTGGTTACTTCAGCCCAGTTCCTGCTCGATTCAGAGTCCAAACTGCGTGAAGCAGCGGCGAAGATGGTCGAGCGCATGGACGCGAATTCCCATTCGGCCATGGATATGGAGCCGGACGTTGAACAGCAACCGGTTAATCATGGGGCACACCACCATGATTAACACCATTATCAATATCGCTCTACGTGATCGTTTTATGGTGCTGGTGGCCGCTGGCATTATCGCGCTGGTGGGCTTTAGTGCTTATCGCAACGCACCACTGGATGCGATTCCGGATCTATCCGATGTTCAGGTCATTGTGTTTACCGAATACCCCGGCCAGTCACCCCAGCTGGTGGAGGATCAGGTCACCTATCCACTGACCACCGCCATGCTAGCGGTGCCTAATACCAGCGTCGTCAGGGGTTATTCGTTTTTTGGCACTTCGTTTATCTATATTATTTTTGACGAGGGTACCGATATTTACTGGGCCCGTTCGCGGGTGCTGGAATCCCTTAACCAGGTGGGTGGCCGTTTGCCGGACGGGGTGACGCCTACTTTAGGCCCGGATGCCACCGGTGTCGGCTGGGTCTATGAATATGCACTGCTGGATAAAACCGGTCAGCACGACCTGGCGCAGCTGCGATCGCTGCAGGACTGGTATCTGAAATACCCGCTGCAAACCGTTAAAGGGGTGGCCGAAGTCGCCTCAATCGGTGGCTATGTAAAGCAATATCAGGTCGAGGTTGATCCCAATGCCCTGCAACGGTTTGGGTTGTCACTGGCGAAAATTAAGCGGGCAATCAAAGACTCGAATCGGGATGTGGGTGGCCGGCTGATTGAAATGGCCGAGACCGAATATATGGTACGCAGCAGCGGCTATATCCAGTCAATTGATGATCTCAACGCTATTCCTGTGGGCGTCGATGGCAGCGGAACGCCGCTGCGATTGCAGGATGTGGCCCATGTTCATATCGGCCCCGAACTACGCCGCGGTCTGGCTGAGCTAGATGGCAAAGGTGAAGTTGCCGGCGGTGTGGTGGTGATGCGCTTTGGTGAAAATGCGCTGGCGACCATCAACCGGGTTAAAGCCAAACTGGAGGATCTCAAAGCTGGTCTGCCTGCAGGCGTAGAGCTGGTTACAGTTTATGATCGCAGTGAACTGATCACCCGGGCGGTAGATAGTCTTACCGATTCATTATTGCTGGAACTGTTGATTGTCAGCCTGGTGATCGTGCTGTTTCTGCTCCATGCCCGTTCCGCTCTGGTGGCCATTATTACCCTGCCGCTTGGTATTCTGATGGCCTTCATCGTCATGCGTTTTCAGGGGTTAAACGCCAATATTATGTCCCTGGGCGGCATCGCTATTACGATCGGTGCCATGGTCGATGGCGCCATTGTGATGGTTGAAAACGGCCATACCCACCTGGCCAGAGCACGTTCACAAAAAGCGTTTGACCTGGGTGGCGACAGCGCCGAATCAGAACTCACCACCGAAGAGCATTGGCAGACCATCGGCACTGCCTGTCGAGAGGTTGGCCCGGCGCTATTTGCATCCCTGCTGGTGATCGTGGTTTCTTTCCTGCCGATCTTTACGATGCAGGCTCAGGAAGGGCGCATGTTTAGTCCGCTGGCTTTTACCGCAACTTATGCCATGGCAGGCTCTGCCATTCTGGCGATCACCCTGGTGCCGGTGATGATGGGCTATCTGCTGCGCGGCAAAATCATTTCCCAACAGCAAAACCCAACCAGCCGTCTGCTGCAGGCCATTCATACGCCATTATTAAAGCAGGTGATGAACCACCCAACCCTCACCCTGGTAGCGGCGTTACTACTATTGGGTGCTACCGCTTACCCCTATTCACAGCTCGGCAGTGAATTTATGCCAGCACTCGATGAGGGCGATATTCTCTATATGCCCACCACCTTTCCCGGTGTCTCTATCACCAAAGCCCGGGAACTACTGCAGCAGACCGACAAGATTATCGCCAGTTTTCCTGAGGTGCAAAGCGTGTTTGGCAAAGTTGGCCGAGCCGAGACTGCTACCGATTCGGCACCCCTGTCGATGGTCGAGACCACCGTGCGACTAAAACCGAAACAGCACTGGCCAAACCCGGATAAAACCACCCGTGAGTTAATGGCTGAAATGGATACGGCGATTCAGTTTCCCGGTCTTGCTAACAGCTGGACCATGCCGATTAAAACTCGGCTGGATATGCTCTCCACCGGAATCAAAACTCCGGTAGGGATCAAAGTCTCTGGTCCAGACCTGGGGCAACTACAGCAGCTCACCCAACAGATCGAACAGGCGGTAAAGACCCTGCCTGAAACCACTTCTGCATTCGGCGACCGGGCGGTGGGGGGTTATTACCTGGATATCGACATCAACCGAGAGACCGCAGCTCGCTACGGCCTCACCACCGGTGCCGTACAGGATGTGATTCAAAGCGCCATCGGCGGTATGAATATCACCGAAACCGTCGAGGGGCTGGAGCGTTACCCGATTAACCTGCGCTACCCGCGTGACCTGC
>JAESTY010000010.1 GCA_016763355.1 Immundisolibacteraceae bacterium | reverse complement strand
CTGGTGACATCCATTGGTTGTTTGGTCCGCTGACCTCTGGGTCGGTAGTACAGACAAATGTCAGGTGCTCGGTACGGGCCACATCGGTTGGATCGGAGCGGTGTAAAAAGCTGTTGGGGTGAGTGTCAGGATTTAACGGCAGGAAGGTGCCATCAGCCAGCATCTGCGCGGCCAGGTCGTCGTATTCCTGTTGTGATCCATCACACCAGTGGATTTGGTCGGGTTGGCAAAGGGAGGCAACTTCGGCGACCCAGTCGGCGAGTTCGGCGTTGCTAGTCTGGTCAGTCATTCGGTTTTTCCACTTATTGGCGTTTGTCGGTGAACAGTATGAACTACCGTCAAACTTAAACTTGGGTTGCGATAGAGCCCAATAAATTTGGGCTTCTATTTTTTGTCAGGATCAGCCCTGAATTTCTCAGATGCGGATAACTTAACTGTTCGAGTCAGATGGCAGCGGCCGCCGATTTATAAAAAGGGCTTTTGCCTGGCCTGACAATAGACTGGTTATTCTATTTTCTTCTGCCGCTGATGCCAATTGCTGAAGGCGCTAGATCAGGTATTTTATGCGGGTTTTGGCGAAATTTTTCGAGGTTTCTCGATGATCATCGCTAGTTGGCAAAACCACGACCCTAAATCATCGCTTTCCAGCGAGAACGAATTGCGTTGCAAGGTGGTCCTGTCTGCCTGCAGTAGGGCGGTAATCGCCACCAATAAGTGGTTCCAATAATTCGGATAGACGTTAGTGTTCGATGACGATTTTGCCAAAATGGCTACCCGCTGCCAGATGGTTAAAGGCCGCCTGTGCATCGGCCAGGGCGAAACTGTCGCTAATGGTTGGCTGCATTTGATGGCGGTTGATCGCATTGCACATGGTTTCGTGAATGTGGCGGCTGCCGACAAAAATACCCTGCAAGTTGAGGCTATTGATCAGGATTGGCCGGACGCTGAGTTCATTAACGCCGCCGCCAAGTACACCAATTACCATTACTTTGCCAGCCATGCGTACCGATTTTAATGATTCGTTCATGGTGCCTGCGCCGCCGACTTCAATCACGATATCGACTCCGGCACCATCGGTTAGGGCAAGTGCCTGGCTAGACCATTCCGGGTGTTCGCGGTAATTGATGGTTTCGTCTGCACCTAGCTGGCGAGCACGTTCGAGTTTTTCGTCGCTGCTGGAGGTAATGATGACCCGAGCACCGGCGAGTTTGGCAAACTGGAGGGCAAATAAGGAAACCCCGCCCGTGCCTAATAATAAAACCGTATCAGCGCTGCTAATCTGGCCCTTTTCTACCACCGCATGCCAGGCAGTGACTGCGGCACACGGCAGTGTGGCTGCACTTCGATAGTCCAGATGATCAGGAATCGGTACGACGCCCTGCTCGCTTAATAGCTGATACTCGCTGAGCATGCCGGGCAGTGGGCCGCCGAGGGTGGCCTTAAAAAGGTCCGGGCCGGCATCGCCGTTAAACCAGGACTGGGCAAACAGGCTCATGACTCGGTCACCGACTTTGGCTCGTGTAACCTGGTCGCCGACCGCGACTATCTCGCCAGCGCCGTCGGAAAGTGGCACCAGGGGGAGCAGCTGTTTAGGGTTGTATTTGCCCCTCACCATCATGAGGTCCCGATAATTCAGGGAGCTGGCGTGGACTTTAACAAGTACCTGAGAGGGGCCTGGCTGTGGCGTATCTGACTCAACCAGCTGCAGGTTGTCGATGCCAAATTCTGGGGAGATCTGTATAGATTTCATGATGCGAGCGCTCGGCGAAAAGTAAACCGGGGCTTCTTAAAAAAAGCTGGATGTTCTGAGCAAATAACATCGAGTCACAGCTTTTTTTAGAGGTTCCCCAAATGACAGCCAACGGGTTGGTTGTTGATGAGGCCCAGAGTTTACCTGTTCGCCGAAGGGTTGGTGTGGCGCGAGTGGTTTGGCGTGACTTAAAAAAAGTAGCTGACGTTGGAGGTCATTAAAATTGCCTGGGTCAACTTAACGTGGCGTTTGACCAGCTGAAAACCAATGTCGGTTCTACGGATCAGATCGGTACGGCGACCACTGATGGTCGTCGGGTGTTTCTGGTTGAAGCGGGTGCGATGCACGGTAATGGTGCTTTTGCACTCATATTCGTTATCACTGACCTTGCTGACGAGCACGTTACCGACCACGTGGTTAAGAAGTGAGCGAACTCTTTCTGAGGTGGTGGTGGCAGGGTTTTTTAGCAGATTCAGCCGAATCCTCATGCTGTCGATATTGTCATTGTAGTTGTCGGTACCGATAGTGCCGATCTGGCGAGCGCCCTTTTGCTCCAGAAACTGCGGAATTGGGATCTTGTAGTGCAGATCTTCGGCCAGTAACTTTTCCCACTCTACATAGTTGTGATCGCTGAGCAGGTCAGCTTCGGCAAACAGGAAATTGGACAGTTCTCGGTATTCGGTTTCGCTTACAGTGCTGGTCACGATCTAATCCTTTAGTAGGAGATGCTGGCTGGTTACCTGGATGTTGCCTAAGGAAATCTTAGGTTTTCATATATTTTTGCCATTCCAGCAGCACATCAAATTCGGTGACTTCGCCATAGTTTGAGGGGTAGGCTCGACCCGGGCCAGGAAAATCAGGAATGGTCTTATCACGATAGGCCAGGGCCATCTGAAAGTTAATGTCGCCCTTACGGGACATGGTTCCAGAAATACCCTTGTTGATCGCTACCCAGGCTTCGGCGTCGTCCTGGTCAAAAGTGCCGCACGGAGTAAAGGTGCGGACGCCAGCTTTTGCAGCGGACTCTTTCCATTCCTGTGGAGCTTCTTTTTCTACCAGGAACCAGTTCCAGATTTCAGTTTCGGTGGCGGAGATCGGTTGCCAAACGCGAATCCCCAAAAAGTTTACCGGTAGGCTTTCATTGTCGAAAGTGATGGCTCCCTGCACCGAAGAGAAATTCGGAAACATGGTGGTGACACCAGCCAGTAAGTGGCGATTGAGTTCGGTCTGTTTTGGATCGAGGTGGCTTTCTAACACCGGAATCAGGTCTGGGTAGGTGCCTAAATAGGGTGGTACCTGGTCTTTTAGCACTTCTGGAATCTGGGTGAAGATGCCGTTATGACCATTGCCCATGCTTACCGCAGGGCTATCGACTAGTGCGTCGCGAAAGATGGACGGCGGGACATTAAAAGTAGCTGCTGTAATCGGACCATGAACCTGCACGGCATGTGGGCCATCGGCGGCGAAATTCATAGCACCAAGTTTCCAGTTGGTGTTGACCACCCAGCGTTGTGGTGGCCCGAGTACTTCCATGCCTTCAGGGGTGCGGTTATGAAACAGGTCCAGGTACCAGCGGGCATCACCCAGGTAGTCTTCGAGGCTGTCAGCTTCTTCATTCCAGGTGGCGAAGATCAGGCCTGCGTAACTGCCGACCTGAGCTGCTTTGGTTAAATCCAGAGTTTTGAAATCGACCTTGCCCTCATAAAGGTCCATGTCATCCGCAGTCGCTTTCAAACCACCGTCGAGACCAAATACCCAACCGTGATAAGGGCAGACGAAACCTTTGGTGTTACCGACGTCGGTGCCACAAACCTGAGTGCCGCGGTGAGAGCAGGAGTTGAGTAATACCTGTGGTTTCCCATCTTCAGCGCGGACAAGAATGACTGGATCAAGGGCCATTTGCCGGGTGACGTAATCACCGACATTAGGGATTTCAGTGTCGTGGCCAACATAGAGCCAGGCTTTGGTGAAAACCTTTTCCTGTTCAATATCAAGAATAGATTGATCGGTAAAAATAAGCCGGCTGGCGGTTGCGTTTTCTTCATCTACAAGGCGCTCGAAGTCCGAAGGGCCGAATGATTCTTTAATTAACATTACCTAATTCTCCTGAAAGCCAGCCTGTCTGGTCCTGGTAACAATGCAGTTGCTGCCAGGTTTGGAAACTTACTTAACGATCGTTTATCCCCTGATTTTACTACGCCGGGCTTTATATAAACCAGCAGAATTTGTTTATTCGCCTAACCAGAGCGAGTAAATGCCTGCCATAAGCTGAATCGATTAAACTGGCCGACCACCGTCAATAGCTGCGGTTTCGGCCTGGCGTGAGGTTGAGGGCTCCTGAAATGAATGACCAAACTCAGTTACTAATTGAAAATAGCGGTGCTGTTCGTCGTTTGACGTTAAATAGCCCGCAACGGCGAAACCCGTTAAGCAAACAGTTAATCGACCAGCTATGGGCCCAGCTTGAGGCATCTGCACTGGATGAAACAGTCAAGGTGGTGGTGATTGGTGCCGCGGGATCGGTGTTTTGTGCCGGTCATGACTTAGCTGAACTGGCAACGATGAACCGGTCCCAGCGTCAGGTTTTGATGGATAGCTGCAGTCGGTTGATGGCGGGCATAAAAACGATTCCGCAACCCGTGATCGCTCAGGTTCAGGGGGTGGCGACTGCCGCTGGCTGTCAGTTAGTTGCCAGTTGTGACCTTGCAGTGGCTGGCAAGAGTGCCCGATTTGCCACGCCGGGAGTCAACATTGGTCTGTTCTGTTCCACACCAGCAGTTGCGCTGGGTCGTGCGGTACCCGACAAGTTGGCGATGAAAATGTTGTTAACTGGAAAAATGATCGGTGCCGAACAGGCCCTGCAAATGGGTTTGATTAGCGACCTGGTTGAAGACCTTCAATTAACCGATGCGACCAATGAGTTAGCCCAGCTGATCGCGGCTAAATCGGCCAGCTGTATTAGCGGAGGTAAGCAGGCGTTTTATCGTCAGCAGGGTTTGTCGCTGGACCTGGCCTATGCCGATGCCAGTGCTGAGATGGTTAAAAACCTGGATGCCGCTCCGGCAACAGAGGGTATCGCTGCTTTTCTTGATAAGCGCTCGCCAAGTTGGCCTGACTAAAAGGTTCCCTAGGATCTTGCCATTGCCGCAACCTGTTCAAAATTTTGATTCAGCTGCATTGTCAGCGCTCGACTAACTTGTTTAGTCAGATAGTTTGAAAAATCAGAAATCGAGGTATTAATGTCCCAGTTTGAAGTGACTCCGTTTAAAAAAATTCTGGTCGCGAACCGTGGTGAGATTGCCATTCGAGTGTTTCGCGCCTGCACCGAGCTGGGTATCTCGACTGTTGCGATCTATTCCCATGAAGATCGTTTGCACCTGCATCGCTACAAGGCGGATGAGGCCTATCTGGTTGGTGAAGGAAAATCACCGTTGGCAGCCTATCTGGAGTTTGACGAGATTATCCAGTTAGCGCTGGACAAGGAAGTCGATGCCATTCACCCCGGTTACGGCTTTCTTTCTGAAAATAGTGATTTCGCCCGTGCCTGTGAACAGGCGGGTATTACCTTTATTGGTCCAGATGCGGCTGTGCTTGATGCCCTGGGCGATAAGGTAAAGGCGCGCCATGCGGCAGAGCAGGCCGGGTTAACGACTATTCCAGGCACACCTGATGCGATAACCAATGATGAGGATGCCCTGACATTTGCCGCGACCACTGGTTATCCATTAATGGTTAAAGCGGCCATGGGCGGCGGCGGTCGAGGTATGGCGGTTGTCCAGAGCGACGAAGAGCTGCTGATTGCGATGGATAAGTGCCGCACCGAAGCGCTGTCGGCTTTTGGTGATGCGACGATTTTTTTAGAACGTTACTTGTTGCATCCCCGTCACATCGAGGTTCAGGTATTAGGCGATCGATACGGCAATCTGGTGCATCTGTTTGAGCGCGACTGCTCGGTGCAGCGGCGTCATCAAAAGGTGGTGGAAATAGCGCCTGCGCTCAACCTCACCGATCAACAGCGTCAAGCCATTTATCGCGATGCGCTGGCGATCTGTCGTCAGGTTAATTACAGCAACGCGGGCACGGTTGAGTTTCTGTTTGATGGCGAAGGGCGGCACTATTTTATTGAAGTTAATCCGCGGATTCAGGTTGAGCACACCATCACCGAGGTGATTACCGGTCGCGACCTGGTGCAGGCGCAGATTCGTATTGCTCAGGGCTATCCTCTACATCACGATACCATTCGTATTGCCGATCAGTCATCAATCAAAAAGAGTGGCTACTGCTTGCAGCAGCGCATAACAACAGAGGACCCCGCGAATGGGTTTGCACCGGATTCGGGGCAAATTACGGCTTTCCGTGCCGCCGAAGGGTTTGGGATCAGGCTGGATGTGGGTGCCGGGTTCGATGGTTCGGTAATCACCCCCTACTACGATTCTCTGCTGATTAAGGTCTGCTCCTGGGCGCTGGATTACGACCAGGCTTTAGCGAAAGGTTTACGGGCAATTAGAGAATTTCGTATTCGTGGTGTGAAGACCAATATTCCGTTTCTGGAAAACTTGCTGGAGCACCCGGTGTTCCAGGCCGGGCAATGCGACACCACTTTTATTGATAACCACCCTGAATTGCTCGAGTTTAAACCTCGGCAGGATCGGGCCAATCGGTTGCTGGACTATTTTTCTGAACTTGCGCTGAACGGGTTTCCTGGCATCGAGGCGGCAGATATTCCGCCAAAATGCCGGTGGTGACATTGCCCGAGTTGCGGCCTAAGGATCCTTCTAGTGGGCAATCGAAAGCAGGTGTTTCCAAGTCGTTTGAAGTGTTCCAGCAAAAAGGTGCTGAGGGCTTGAGTAGCTGGTTGTTACAGCAGCCACAGTTACTGGTTACCGATACCACTTTTCGAGATGCTCATCAGTCATTGCTGGCGACCCGGGTACGCAGCCGAGACATTCTCCAAGTTGCACCGGCAACGGCTCAATTAAGTGAGCAGATGTTTTCGTTTGAAATGTGGGGCGGTGCCACGTTTGACGTGGCCTATCGATTTTTGCATGAAGATCCGTGGCAGCGGTTAGCTCGATTACGACAGGCGTTGCCCGGTAGTTTATTACAGATGTTGTTACGTTCGGGGAATGCGGTTGGCTATACCAACTACCCCGACAACGTGGTTAACCGGTTTATCGACGAAGCGGCTGCCGGTGGCATTGACCTGTTTCGTATTTTTGATTGCCTGAACTGGGTAG
>JAESTY010000061.1 GCA_016763355.1 Immundisolibacteraceae bacterium | reverse complement strand
CTCGGTACTTTTTGACTCAGAGGGTTTCAAATCTGGATTACCAAACGCAGGGAATCCGAATAGTGATGGGAAATAAAGCTCATCAAAATTCGGCGCTTTGAACGCGGTACCGTGCGACAAAGTTATGGTGGTACCGCTGTCCAGAAAATAGCCAACCGCAACGCTACCTGTGTTGTGACTACCGAACTGCTCATTGCTATCACGCCGAGCGCTGGCATTGAAGGACCATTTTTTCAACTGCAGCTGGTACATGCCGAAAAAGCCTTCATTCCGCCGGCTTCGTTCTGCATAGGCGACTGTGCTAGTCACCAGGTCATCCTGAAAATCGTATCCCAAGCTCAGCGATTGCTGGTCATTAACCTGGTAGTCACTCTGGATCGACCGGGTAATGCGCTTGGTGTCATTAATACTGACAAACACACCATTCAGATCATTTTCGCTCTCAGACCGACTGGTCCCCACTTGAAAAGACAGTAACCAGTCATTGGTCAGATCCCAACCCACTTTGGCTCCCACAACTTGTTGCAGGTATTCGGTGTTATTACTGACAAAAGCACTATCAGCCTCGGTATCACCGGTAGCCTGATTAGCGTGAAACTCCGCTTTTAGGCGTTTAGAAAATTGATGTCCGATTCGAAAACTTCCAGACTTGCGGTCATAGGCATCGCGATCTGGCTCAACCGTAAAACAGCCGCCATCACAAACATTAATACCATCCGTATCCTGGACTTCAGCGCTGACACTGAACCAGGTATTACCCACTCGATCGCCATAACTGAAAGAGCTACCGGTGAAGTTATGGGAGCCCGCACTCATGGCAACACCAAGATGTTTACCTTCGCGACCATCACGGGTGAAAATCTGAATGACACCACCGACAGCCTCGGAGCCATAAAGGCTTGCACGGGGACCTCGTACCACCTCAATCCGCTCAATCTGTTGAATTGGGATATGTTCAAATGCGGCTGACCCAAGGGTCGCGGAACCAACCTTAACGCCATCGACTAAAACCAGTAAATGGCCTGACTGAGTGCCACGCATAAACACCGAGGTCGACTTACCGACACCGCCAGTGCTGGTGAATTGCAGACCGACCACACCATTGAGGGCCTCGGCAACCGACGACACCTGGCGCTTTTCAAGCTGCTCTCGGGTAATCACCGTTACTGAGGCCAGGGTTTGGTCAAGACTCTGAGCGGTTCGGGTGGCCGTAACGATAATGGGGCTGAGTTTGGTTGCAGCTGAATCAATATCGATGTCAGCAACTACGAACTGGGATAAAAACACCAGCACAAGACCGCCTAAGCGGGTAGATAATTTCATTGTTAAACCTCTGATCGAGTGACGCTCCCCGCGCCGTTAATTTTTCAGCAGGTATCACAATGGGAATAGGAGGATAGGCATCGAACCAACAGGCGACCGACAGCGCACCCAGTCACCCACCGCGACACCTGATAGCGTTGTCTTAGGCCGGTCTCCGGGCTTATGAGTGCCAATAAAAATCTGGCTATTCGAGTCGCCTTCCCAGGTCCAGAATATCGGACCAAGTGGCTGGTTGACTCGCGTTTTACTCAATCACCGTTGCGGGGGCAGCATCGGAATGGTCTCTATAATTATTGAAGACCTTCACCGATTTCCCGTTTCACTCGCCAGACAGATAGCCAGACGAGCACCTAAGGCGCGGCAAGGATAATGAAAACTCAGGCCATCGACAAGCTAATTTCATTAACCATTCGGAGCCGCTGTTTAACAGCCACAAAAGCTTTCAACTCGGCGTTACACTTTGCCCATTTACTGCCTACATTACAGTCACAATTGATCGGAGGTTTTGGTGCGACAACTACTGCTTGGCGGGGCTCGATCTGGCAAAAGCCGACTGGCCGAACGGCTTGCCAAAGAGCTCGAGCAGCAATCTTCGAACCTTCAGGTGATCTACCTGGCGACCTCCGAACCGGCCGAGTTGTACCAGGATAGTGAGATGGCTCAACGCATCGCTAGCCACCAGGCAACTAGGCCAGATCACTGGAAGTTGATCGAACAACCGCTAGCCATCGCCGAAGCGATCGATGGCAGCGCCGCTGACAGCTGCCTGCTAATCGACTGCCTGACACTCTGGCTGAGCAATCAGATGGCGCAATCAACCGATAACGTAGTTCTCGATCAAGCCCTAGAGACCTTATCTACTGCAGTGAAAAACGCTCGTTGTGAACTGATCATGGTTAGTAATGAAGTTGGCCAGGGCATTGTGCCAGCAGATCCGCTTAGCCGATTATTTCGGGATTATTCTGGCTGGATGCATCAGCAGCTAGCTCCGGTTTGTGATCGGGTAATACTGACCACTGCTGGACTACCACAGACCTTAAAAGGTGAGCCGATATGAGTGCGGCTGCGACAGCTTTCGACTGGCTCTATTCACCCATTAGTGAGCCCAGCGAATCCCATCGTCAGCAGGCAATTGACCACCAAAACCAGCTCACCAAGCCCCCAGGCTCGCTAGGCCAATTAGAACAAATCGCTATCGATCTGGCTGGACTGCAAGCCACCGCTGAGCCATCTATTAATAAAGTCACTATCCTGCTGTTCGCCGCCGACCATGGGGTGGTGGTAGAGGGTGTCTCCGCCTTTCCACAATCGGTAACTGCCGCCATGGTGCAAAACTTCGCCGCTGGTGGCGCCGCTATTAGCGTGATTGCCCGGCAGATTGGCGCAGACTTATCCGTGGTCAATTTAGGCACAGTTGACCCACTGCCAAATCTGCCGGGAGTTAGCGACCAGACCATTGCCCCAGGTACTGCCAACCTGACCCAGCAACCGGCGATGACCAGCGAACAGCTTGCTGCGGCTTTTAAAGCCGGAAAAATCCAGTCAGAAACCGCTACAAAACAGGGAATTAACCTGCTAATTGGCGGGGAGATGGGTATTGGCAATACCACTGCAGCCGCGGCTATCGGCTGCGCACTGACTCAACAGAGCCCTGCAGCGATGGTCGGCCCCGGCACCGGTTTAGACTCCGATTCAATCCGCCATAAAATCGAAGTAGTGCAGCGTGCGCTGACTCTTCATCAGGATGGACTTGATGATCCGCTGGAGATAATGCGGCGGCTCGGCGGATTTGAAATTGCCGCCTTATGCGCGGCGATGATTAGTGCCGCGCAGCAACGAATACCATTTTTGGTGGATGGCTTTATTGCTACCGCGGCAGCGGCCGTCGCCATCGCCATTCAACCAGCCACCAAACATTGGTTAATCTTTGGTCACACCTCAGCAGAACCAGGCCACCAATTACTACTCGATCACCTACAGGCCACCGCGCTACTTAACCTGGGCATGCGCCTTGGGGAAGGCAGCGGCGCCGCAGTCGCTGTACCCCTGTTAAGGCTAGCCTGCGCACTGCACAACGAAATGGCAACCTTCGAAACCGCTCTGGTTGCAGACGCTAATTAACCGATGAAAACCACTAATGATTATTGATGAAACCCTGGTAGACCTATTACGCCACGGCAAGCCAGACCCCGGCCACCGTTACGCCGGTAGCCTGAATGACCCGCTCAGCGCGATTGGTTGGCGGCAGATGCGCGGTGCGGTGCGTACTGTGGCTCCCTGGCAAAATGTGGTCACATCGCCACTACAACGCTGCTGCGAATTTGCCACCAAATTGGCCCGAGATTATCGCGCCTCGATAAAGGTGGTTGACGAACTCCAGGAAATCCATTTTGGCGACTGGGAGGGCAAGGAAGTTGAAGAGCTAATGCTCGAAGATGACAGTGCTTTGCAGGCGTTCTGGAAGGATCCGGTCAATAACACCCCGCCGGGCGGCGAACCCCTGGTCGATTTTCAGGCGCGCATTCTTGCAGCCTGGGAGCAGCTACTAATCGATTGCCGCGGCCAACACACATTGCTGGTCTGCCACAGCGGTGTGCAGCGGGTGATTATTGGCAACGTGCTCAACATCCCTCTGGAATCCCTGTTTAGTCTGGAAACTCCGTATGCCGGTCTGAGCCGGGTGCGCATCATTGATGACCCGGAACATGGTCGCCATAGCTCACTGGTGTTTCACGCCGGAGTACGCTGATGCTGCCAGCTCCGCTGCGGATTGCGCTGCAACTGCTGACCCGTTTCCCGGTACGTGCAGTAGACAACGACTATCAGTCGGCGGCGCAACGCTCCATGCTCTGGTACCCGGCCGTGGGACTCATTATCGGTTTGCTGCTATTTCTGTTCGCGCAACTGGCCACAGGCTTGCCAATTAATTTACAGGCAGCGCTACTACTAATTGGCTGGGTATCGGTGACAGGCGGCCTACATTTAGACGGCCTGGCCGACAGCGCCGACGGCTGGGTCGGTGGCCATGGCGACCGAACTCGCACCTTAGCAATCATGGCTGACTCGCATATTGGCGTGATTGCAGTGGTAGTGCTGGTGCTGGTGTTGTTACTAAAATTTGTCGCCCTGCAGACACTTTTAGCAGCAGAGAATTTACTCATACTGATTTGGGCACCGGTCCTGGCCCGTGGCGCTGCATTACTGCTGTTTCGCTATACCGACTATGCCCGTGATGCCGGCATCGCCGAGTCACTGTTGGCACAACTACCCGCCCAACCCATCGCAACACTGGCTGGTCTGCTCAGCGGATTACTCATCCTCACCATGGGCTTCGCCGGGTTTGCGGCGTTGATGGCGACAGCGCTGCTATTTACTGGGCTGCGTTGGTGGATGATTAACCAACTCGGTGGCTGTACTGGCGACTGCGCCGGGGCGCTTATTGAGCTTACTGAGGTCACCGCGTTGGTCGCCGTGTTGCTCTGTTGAAAAAACCATTCGCCCGAAGATATCTGTAATCGATGCGACGAATCTGCCTTGGCCGGTCCGACGCTAAACGCGTTGTTGTGAATAGGCTATTCGTTGACCGGCTCATTAAACAGAATTTTGTTTGAAATGGAT
>JAESTY010000060.1 GCA_016763355.1 Immundisolibacteraceae bacterium | reverse complement strand
ATTTTTCGATAACCATTCCAGAATCCGCGCATACCCGATTCGGTTAATGTGGTGTCTCCGGCCAAATCAATGGTATCGCCGCCCATCCGCACCACTGATGCCTTATCACCATCACGAACAATACCATTCTGAACCATCTCGCAGACGTCACCATCTTCCATCGAGATGAGTCCCGCAGGCCCGATCAGGTTGATCTGTTTGATGCGCATATCGCGCTGCTCAGGGGTGTCATCGGCGTAGCCAAAATAGGTCCAGATCAGCTCGAATTTATCCGGACCATGAGTAATGATCTGCCGAGTCGCCAGCGTGTTAGCGATCTGTTGGGCAATCAAATTGGGAAAAATAACGTGAATGCAGAGGGTGTCACCGTCATCGTATTCGGGCCACCCGGCCAGCACCGACGGGTCATTCAGGGTGTAGCCTTCCTGATAGGTACGAATATCCCCGTTTTTGTAGGCGTCCAGGTTGCCCTCGTCGGTACCCGCTTTGGAATGGATGCAGTTGTGCATGCCAGTTTCATCCAGTTCGGTACCGCATATTTGCGATGCCCGATAAAGTCCAAAGGTGGTGTGAAACAGATGCAGCAGGCTGGCGTGGTAGGGATCGTGGGTGTTGTCGGCGTAGAGTTTCCAGTTGCTATTGATGAACTGGCGATGATAGCCGAGTAACTCTACCGGCCGGTTAAACATGCGCATGTGGTAAGCGCTCATGGTGGGACCAAAGTAGGACTCAACCGACGGCATCGACTCGTCAAAAGTGGCAAATACGCAGTCGCCAAAAACCTCAACCTTGAGCTTCTGCAGGCCGTGGTCCTTCATATCGAAATCTTTTGGGTAGCCGCCTTTGCCGGCTAACCCGCGCCGAAACGGCACCCCAATCAGATCGCCGGAGGTATCAAACGCCCACTGATGATAGACGCAGGTCAGCGTTTCAGTATTACCACTATTCTCCCGACAGACTTTGGCGCCGCGATGAGCGCAACGGTTAACCATGACATGAAACTCACCATCCAGACCATGGGTGACAATCACCGGGGTATCGCCGATTTGGGTGGTTTTATAGTCACCCTTGTCAGGCAACTCGGCGGTTAGGGCAACATAGCTCCAGGTAGCTCCCCGAAAAATACGCTGCTGTTCCCGATCATAAATATCCGCATCCATATAGACGCGATAAGGGACGCGGGTAAAACCTTCTTTGGGCCAGGTGAGGTCAATTACCGGGTTATCAGCAGGTGCGTTCATGGGGATTACTCCTCTGCGTTGGGCGCTGCCGAGCGACTATTGTTGGTCGGCGAACTGAAAATTCATGGTGCGGTCGTTGTAATAAAGGCCAGCCGGCTGAATCACCAGCGATAGTATGGGTTCATCACCGTCGTTAAAGTGGCCGTGCCAGAGATTGGGTGGGGTGATCGATAACTGACCATCTACCCAATCGACTCTAGCTGGATCGACAATCTCGCCGTTTACCAGCGGTTCACCGAGCAGTGAAAAACAGTTATTACCGCCGTGGATTACATAGGTTAGCGCCGGCGACGTGTGAGCATGAACCGTGTTGCGAGCGCCTGGCATGAGTCTATTTAGATGGGCAAACAGGTGCGGGGTAACCAGTTTTTCATCCGGTAAACCAGCGTGGCTCAAAAACACTCCAGAGGCGGTGATGCCAGCGGCCTCATATTCATCTAGCTTCTGTTTCAGCTGCTCCGCCGTGAAGTGGGTGAATTGGGTGCGTTCTGTGGTTTTAACTTGCCAACCCAGGTAATTCACCAGCGGTGAGTCATCAACAAAAAAGTAGCTAATGCCGGATTTACCTGCGGTCACCTTGATGCCCTGATTGCCGGGTAAGCAGGCAATATCGCCCGGTCGTAGTTCTACGGTTTCTTCACTGTTGGCTAAACTGCCGCCACCTCTGAGCACTAACAACACCAGTCCGCCAGCACCGTCGCCAAGGGCCGTAGATTCACCCGCAGCGAGCTTGCTGTTACCGGCTAGCAGATCGGGAATGGTCGCAGGCCAATCGAGTTCGAGTTCTTTGCTAAAATCGATCAGCCCCTCCTCTGGCATGATTAGAGCAGACGGCAACACTTTATGAAGCGGCGGCACCTTGGCCATGGTGAGGAAGTCGCGTTCACAAAAGCTAACCGCCTGTTTGGCTGCAGCACTGCTATTTTCACGAGCGGCTGGCAAGTTGTTGTAATCGATCTGATGGGGCTGGCTCATCTGCATTCCTCTTGTTTGACTAGTTTCTGGTTATGACCCCATGGGGGCCATGACGAAAGTCTATTTTTATAGTTATTAACGATCATGTCAGTCTGGGTAAGGCTAGGGCCTAATCTCTGAAATTATTAAACTGCAACGGCATATCCAGATCGGCTTTACGCAGCATGGCCATCACTGACTGCAGGTCATCACGCTTTTTGGCGGTAACTCGGACCTGATCGCCCTGAATAGCGGCCTGAACTTTCATTTTGCTGGACTTGATTTGGGTGGTGATTTTTTTAGCCAGCGGCTGATCGATACCCTGCTGAATGGTCAGGGGCATTCTGCACTCGGCAACATTACTTTCTTTGTCGCCGGCTTTTAATGATTTCATGTCGATTTTTCGTTTTGCCAGGGTGCCGCGCAATATGTCCAACACCTGATCGACCTGAAAGTCAGTGGGTGCAAACAGGGTGAGCTGATTATCTTCCTGTTCCACGCGGGAGTCGGTGTTTTTAAAATCAAACCGGTTGCCAATTTCCCGATTGGCCTGGTCGACCGCATTGGTGAGTTCGTGCTGATCGATCTCTGAAACCACGTCGAATGATGGCATGGGCTAGCTCCCTGAAATTTGAAAAAGTGTTAGAAAAATAATTGAAGCGTTTCAATCTAATTGGATGGTGCCACAGATGGACGCCCAGTTGCAGTACAGTGATTTTAGGACCCAGCTGCAGTCTAATTATTATCCTTCATGTTGGATAGCAGGTCGCATCCAGGAAATGCCGGCGGCGATTAGATTAAGTAGAGCGAACCCGGTAAAGGCAATGTAAAGCGCTTTTAATAATAAAGCAGGATCTGTCTCGCTCAGGTTAGCCTGCGAGCCGATTAACAGACTGAATAACATAATTGGAATACCCAGTGAGATCATCTGCCCACACAGGCGAGCGGTCTGCAGAATACCAGCGGTGACACCGAGTTGACGCTTTTCTACTGACGCCATTGCCGCATGGGTGTTGGGCGCCGAATAGCCAGCGATGCCAATGCCGGTTAAAGCCAGTCCAATGAGCACAAACAGTGGAGTTGGGCCATCGCCGATGAGCATGGTAATGGCAATGCCTAGCGCGCAAATCACCAGGCCGCCACTGGTCAACCAGCGCGGGTCGATACGGTCGGAGAGCCTGCCGGCGAAGCCTGCAAACAGCACCTGGGTGATCGGTTGCATCATTAATATAAGGCCTGCCTGTTGAGGGTCGAGATTGCGGCCATACTGCAGATAAAGACTGAGTAAAAATCCGACCCCAAAAGTCCCACAATACATAAAAAAGGCACTACCAGCGGCGATAGAAACTCCCCGGTTGTGGGTCAGTAGTTTTAGATCTAACAGTGGGCTGTTGCTGCGATTTTGACCGCGAATGAAGAGCGTGCCGCAAACCAGGCTAATCAAAATCAGACCATAAGAACTGGGCTGGGGTAGTTGCCCACAACCCACCACCAGAGCTGCCAACGCGACGGCTACCCAGAGGCTGCCGATCCAGTCGAACTTTTCGCCAGCGGCCTCACGCCATTCGCCGAAGATATAGCGATTAAATAGCAATACGGCCAACAGGCTCATACCACCAGCCAGAATAAACAGGCTGCGCCAGCCGAAGTGGTGGGTGAGCAGGCCGCCCACAAAAGGCCCGGCGGTCATGCCCAGGTAAATTGCGGTGACGTTCAGCCCTAATGCCCGACCGCGCATTTCTGGCGGAAAAATCGACACCATGATGGCATGACTGGTGCCAAAGATGAGCGCGCCGCCGATGCCCTGAATAAAACGCCAAACCAGTAATTCAGTGGTCGATGATGCGGACAAAATAAACAGACTAGAGGCAGCGATCAGTAGCAGACCGCCCAGGTAAAACTTGCGGCGGCCGTAGATATCGCCGAGTCGAGCGGCCTGCAGCATGAACATAGCAGCAGAGAGGAAATAGACCGTGTTAAACCAGCCCGACAACTGGGCAGTCATCGCAAATTCATCGGCCACCGCAGGCAGGGCAACGTTAATAGAACTGCCTAAAAAAGGAGTTACCAAACTGGCAAACGGTACAATGAAACGAGCCAGGGCAAGATTAGTCTGTCCGTTTTGCACGGTAGGGTTTGACTCCATCAGGGTTGAACCAGAGTTAGGATTGATCAACCAGTGTAAACAGCGGTCATCACAGCGGGACGCGGTTATAATTTCGCGCTCTTTTCATTTCCCCGTTTAGCGATGTAATTATTGTTAATGGTCTGCTGACCAGGCGCTACGGGTTAACGGGTCACTAGTTTGCATCCATTTTTCGATTTAGCCTATAGCTACGGTGGTCCAGTCACCAGAGCGCAATTGCGTCAACAACCCGAAGATTTTCAGGTCACCGAACTCATTGAGCTTGATTTGAGCGGGCTCGGTGAACACCTCTGGGTGCGGGTTCGTAAGCAGGGTTTAACCACCCAGGAACTGGCCGGCGAGCTGGCTCGCTGGGCCAAGGTCAGACCCAATGCGGTGGGCTATTCGGGCATGAAAGATAAGTATGCGGTCACGGAGCAGTGGTTCAGCATCACTCTGCCGGGCCGTGATGACCCAGAGCCACCGACCGCACCTAAATGGCAAATTACTCAACAGAGCCGGCATAGTAAAAAACTCAAGCGTGGCTTTCATACCGGCAACCATTTTCAAATTCGGTTACGAGACGCTGATGGTCTGCCGGAACAAGTCGAGCAGCGCCTACAGCAGTTAAAGCAGCAGGGTTGCCCCAACTATTTTGGTGACCAACGTTTTGGCCGTGATGGCGATAATGTCGAATCCGCGCTGGCAATGTTTAACGGCTCACGGCGGGTAAAACAGCGCCATCTTAAGGGGGTGTTGATATCCGCGGCCCGGAGCCATGTTTTTAATCAGTTGCT
>JAESTY010000059.1 GCA_016763355.1 Immundisolibacteraceae bacterium | reverse complement strand
GAGTGGGCTTTATAGTTAATTTTTGGGTGTGAACCAAAGGAAAGCTGGCTTGGCAACTCAATTGCGCGCACCGGATCTGATCAACCCCTATCAGCTGTTGGCCAGGTCGCCGGCCGATAGCGCTTTTATTGAAGACCTGGGCCTGAATCGACTGCTCGATCAGGTGCCTTTTAACGGTCCCTTAAGTCGAACTGCGGCGCTACAGATGCTGGTCGAGCTGGAGTGCGATCAGGCTACCCTGGAATATCGCCAGCAGCTGTTTGCAGATCTGGTTGGCAATCCTGACCTGCACGACCAGCTTGAACTACTAATGCGTCGGCTACTGGTGATTCATCGCCAGAGCAGTGAGTTTGGCTGGGCCAGTGATCTGCCGACTGGTCTGAGTCTGTTACGCAATTATCGAGATTTATTGCGTAATCAACCGGATTTTAGTTCGGCTAAGTCTGCTGGTTTGCAAGCTTTAACAGAGTATCTGGTTACGCTAGCGGCTTCTACTGAACTAGAGGAAATCGATCAGTTTCTGCAGCAAATAGAACAGCTAGGTGGACTGGAATTGCGAGTCTCGGTGGACAGCAAAGGCGTGCCATCTGAGCTATCGACGGTGCGGCTTGTTGATCAGCGGGAGGCAGATGTTCCCGGCTTTCTAACCTGGGATGAGGCGGAAGCGCCCCTGCATCGACGTCAGTCGTTGCGTGATCAGGGCGGGCTTAATAACCTGGGTCAGTTATTACAGAATTTTCTCTCTCGAGAATACCTGGCGGTTATTTACCGCTTTAATGCCTCGATTGCTGAATTGGCGACCCTGCTGGTGGGGGTCGATCTCTACTGGTCGTTGACGAGTAATTTTAATAGCTGGCAACAGCGTGGCATGGATATCTGCCTGCCAGAGATTTTGCCGGCTGAGCAGCGTGAGGCCAGTATTGTTGGTGGCTGTAATCCGCTGATTGAATCGCAACCAGATACTCCGTTGGTCGCTAATGATATTCACCGAGATTCAACGCAAAACCTGGTGCTGATTACCGGCGCTAATAACGGCGGCAAAACCACTTACATTAAAACAGCAGGATTGATTCAGCTGCTTGGTCAGAGTGGTCTTTATGTGCCGGCGAAACAGGCCCGCTTTAGCCGGGTAGATGGGATTTTTAGCCACTTTGTCGCCGCCGATGATATCGGTCGCGGTGAGGGTCGATATCGTAACGAACTGCGCCGCATGCGTTTTATTCTGGAGCAGGCAACCCCGTTTAGCCTGGTGATTCTTGATGAACCCTGCGGTGGTACCGACTATCTGGAAGGCCAGCGTCAATCAAAAATATTGCTACAGGGTTTTCACCTGCTGGGTGCTGCGACCTATTTCACTACCCATATGCATGAGATGGCTGCCAGTTTGACCGGCCCAGAGTGGTCGGCATTGCGACATTTGCGGGTAATGACGGAACTCGATGGCGCGGAGCTTAAATATCTCTACCAGGTGACGCCGGGGATTGCTGAGCGTAGTTACGGCGAGCAGATAGCTGCGCTACTGGGATTGGCAGAACCCGAGGTGTTGGCGGTGGTACGCGACCAGGCTAGCTCAGGTGGTTATACAGAATTGTTGCGTGAGTAAAGTAGGTTAAACAGAGATGCCCGGCGCAGGCAGATTACCTACGCCGGGTGTTTGGTTACTGGTTTTTGCTAACCAGTTTTAGTGACCGCGGCAATAGCCGCATTGCGTTTTTGATGGTCGGTAGCCATCAGCATGTAGAAGGCCGGTACCACGTAGAGGGTAAACACGGTGCCGATGCCCAGTCCGGTGCTAATCACCAGACCGATCTCAAACCGGCTTACCGCTCCAGGGCCGCTAGCGAGCAATAATGGGAACATTGCCATGATCATCGCCAGGGTGGTCATGATGATGGGTCGCAGCCGCACGGCAGAGGCATTTTCGACTGCTTCGCGTTTGTTTTGACCATCATTGATCTGCAGTTCATTAGCAAATTGCACAATCAAAATACCGTTCTTGGCAATCAGCCCGATCAGGGTAATGAGTCCAACCTGGGTGTAGATGTTAATCGAGGCTGCACCGAGCATGATGAAGGCTAATGCACTAGCCATCGACAGTGGTACCGAAATTAGAATGATGAAGGGGTCACGCCAGGACTCAAACTGAGCAGCCAGCACCAGATAAATCACCAGTATGGATATAAAGAAGGTTGATACCAGGGCCCCGGATTGATCCATGAATTGCCGTGATGGACCGGTATAGTCGTAATGATAGCCTTTGGGAATTACCTCGTCGGCGATAGCGGCCATTGCTTCGATGGCATCACCAATCGAATTTGGCGGAATCATCAGCCCTTCAATTTTGACACTGTTGAGCTGCTGAAACTGGGTACGCTTGCCGGGTTCGACGCGGTTTTCCAGTGTAACCAATGCTGATAACGGAATTTGTTCGCCGCTGGGACTGGTCAGATAGTAGTTATTGAGCGCCTGCTGATTAAGTCGGGCTGGATCGGTCACCTGAGGGACCACCTTGTAGCTGCGACCGGAGAGGTTAAACCGGTTGCTGTACTGGGTGCTGAGGAAGGTTGCCAGGTCACGCCCAATTTGATCCATGGTAATGCCCAGGTCACCAGCCCGTTCCCGATTCACTACCAGAGTGGTTTTTGGTCGAGTGAAATCGACGTCTTTTCGAAGGAAGGCAAATTTACCGCTGGCCATGGATTTACCGATGATTTCATCGGCGATCTTGTCCATATCAGAATATTCAGCTGACGCGGTGATGATGAATTGCACCGGTAATCCACCACCGGTACCTGGCAAACTTGGCGCTGGGAAGACCGCCACCTGAAAACCGGCGACGGTGCTCAGGTCAGCCTGAAGCTGGGTCTGGATTTCTTTCTGACTGCGGTCGCGGTCCCGGCTATCAGCCAATGCAAACCCGCCAAAGATGACGTGAGGCTGGTTAGCAAAACCGAGGCTTAAAAAGCTATGGTCGTATTCGTCGGTGTCATAAAGTTTTTCGACGGTTGCGATGATTTCTTTGGTGTAGGTTTTGTTGTAGTTCAGGGTTGCTGTTTGTGGACCATGTGCCATGGTAAACAGAAAACTCTGGTCTTCTTCTGGGGCGAGTTTTTGCTGAGACAGCATGAACATTGGGTAGATGCAGATCATCACCACCATCGCAAAGGCGAACACGCTGGATGGGTAATCGAGAACCCAATGCAGGCCTTTTTGGTAAAAGCGCGCCAGGCCTTCAAAAAGCTTTTCGGCAACCAGCTCCATTTTTCCGGGGTGTTCTTTGTCGTGTAGGACTCGGCCTGCCAGCATCGGCGCTAACGTGAGTGCGACCACGCCAGATACCAGAACCGCTGCGGCCAACGAGAAGGCAAACTCGGTAAACAGGGTGCCGACCAGGCCACCGAGGAATCCAATTGGCGCATAAACTGCTACCAGGGTGGTAGTCATGGCAATGATAGGCAGGCCTAGCTCACGAGCACCCAGAATAGCTGCCTGCATTGGCGTTTCGCCGAGCTCGATATGGCGGTGTACGTTTTCGACCACCACAATGGCGTCATCCACCACCAGGCCGATCGCCAGCACCATGGCCAGCAGCGTCAGCATGTTGATGGAATATCCCATCATCAGCATGGCAGTTGCGGCGCCGATCAATGACAGGGGCACGGCCAGCGCTGGGATCAGCGCAGCCCGGACAGAACCCAGACAGAGCAGAATCACCAGCAGGACGATAACGACCGCTTCTACCAGTCCCAGCAACACTTCATTGATGGAGGATTGAATGTATTTACTACCGTCGTAGGACAGGTCCGAGCCCATGCCTTTAGGCAGGTCATCGACGATTTCGGCGTAAACCTCGTGCACATCTTTGGCCACCGATAGCGGGTTCGCACCTGGCGCCAATATCACCGATACGAAGACAGAATTGATGCCCTGAAACCAGTGCAGGGACTCATAGTCTTCCAGACCGAGTTCGACGTCAGCAATGTCCCCGAGGCGCACCAGCGTGCCATCGCGGTT
>JAESTY010000009.1 GCA_016763355.1 Immundisolibacteraceae bacterium | reverse complement strand
TTTGCCTCCCCTTTGTTTAAAACATGGGCCCCAATATCTATAGAGTCTAGGACGGCTCGAGAAATGCCTGGTGTTAGTTATTGCTGCTTTAAGAATTACTTAAAGATCTAGAGTCGCATGGCAAGTTATAGTCTTGCATTCAAAAAATCAGTAGCAAAAGATCTTCGCGCTATTCCCAACCCGGATGTGCAACGAATACTGAAACGTATAGATTCACTTGGTGATGATCCAGGAGAGAAGGGCTGCATAAAACTCTCTGGTCAAGAGCGATACCGAGTGAGGCAGGGAGTGTATCGAATTGTCTACGAAATTCAGGACACTGAACTCATGGTTTTGGTCGTCAAAATCGCGCATCGTAGCGACGTTTACACAAGCAGTTAATAAGGGGTCCAGAGCACTTTCCATTGTTTGTTCAAACAAATGCGAAAGAACCGGGCTTAAGTTTTGAATACTGAATCACCTACTAAATATGCCGCGCCCAAAAATTCTAGCTCGATCCAACGATGTGCGCCCCTCATCTGCGGGGTCCCTTGTCAGAAAAACGGATCGTTATCCACTTCTAGCCCAAACAACACCTTACCCGCAGGTCGGTACATTTTCGGTTGAACCACCACATGGGCGCAGACTACTTGAATATCGCGCATCAATCGGTCAATCGGACTGTTTTGTTGAATCGCGCTCGAAGCAGTCACGTCGTACATCTGCAGCACTACATCCCGGGCGGTACGGGTCACGTGTAGCAGGCAGAGTCGAAACAGTGCGCGTTGTTCGGTGGTTAATTTTTCGCCCTGGTTCTGGCTGTCCCAGATATCTCCTATAACTTCAAACACCCAGGCCCGTGCCGAGCGCAGTGATGCTTCGGCTTTGGCAACGGCTTCGTGGGCGTCGCCGTTTTGTTTGAGCAGGCGCCCGGTGGCGTGGTTACGTTTGGTGTCGCCTAGTTGATAAATATAGTCCAAAGCCGCCCGGGCAATGCCTAGCGGCATGGGTACGTGTGAGAACAGGAACAGGGCCGGAAAGGCATATAACGGTTCGTCGCGTCGGGCGGCAAAGCGCGAGTCCGAACTGTGGCGCGCGGGTACAAAGTGATCTGTCAGGGAATAGTCATGGCTGCCGGTGCCGCGCATGCCGGACACATGCCAGCTATCTAAATCAATCTGAGCCTGCTCTTTTTTGACATAAATAATCAGTGGCTCTGGGCGACCATTTTCGTCTTTAACCAATTCTCCATTTTCGGTCACCAGGCAACCGCCGGAGATGACCTCGGCATGGCGGCAGCCGCTACCAAACGACCATTGTCCGGTAACTTGATAACCGCCTTCCACTCTTTCGGCACGACCTACCGGGGCGTATTGCCCAGCGGTAACAATATTCGGGTTGGGGAATAGTTCGGCGACCGTGGTTGGGTCAAGCGTGGCGGCAGATAGGCCACTGATGGCAGCAAAGGTGCCGATCCAGCCGACTGAGCCATCGATGCGGGAGAGTTCTTCCAGGGCTTCAATCTGGCTTAAGGGATCTAATTCCAGTCCACCCAGGGACTTGGGCCAGGTGGCACGAAACATCCCGGTTTCTCGTAGGCTATCAATCAACTCAACGGGTAAACACTGATTGGCTTCGATCGAATCGGCGGCGGCTCTGATCTGTGGTTCTAGTGCTTTGATTTTGTCTAGTAAAGTCTGCTTATCTGTTGCCGGTGAAGCGAAATTGTCCATTTTGGTATCCATGCTCTAGTTGTTATCTTCCTGGGTCTTTATTTTCGCTAAGTTAACTAATCAGAGCTCTCCCTAGAGGTCTGTTTTTTCAAACTCTGATGCTGGCGCTAGGCAGAGTTAGTATCCATGCAGGCTCTGTCAATATCTATGCTGATAAAGTAATTTTGATTCAATTGCATTGCATTGTTTGAAAATAAGAATAATATTTAAAAGTAAGAAATATCATGATAGGAGCAGTATTATGGCAACCAGCACGATTACATCTAGAGGCCAGACAACTATCCCTCGTAAAATCCGGGAGAACAATCATCTTCAGGAAGGCGATCAGATTGAGTGGGTAGAAACGGTAGATGGCCATATTGAGATAATTCCGGTAACGCGGGACGCTGCCAGGGTTGCTGGGTTATTCAATGATTGGGTTAAAAGACCGGTTTCGATTGAAAATATGGGTGAAGCGGTCAAGGAGGCAGCGGCAGGCAAATTCCGCGATCCGTTAAAATGATCGGCCTTGATACGAATGCGCTGTTGCGGTTCATGTTGCGGGATGATGAACCACAGTTTCAAACGATTGCACCCCACATTATCGAGGCCGAACCCAATGGCTGTTTAATCACCCTGCTGGTTTGCCTTGAAACCGACTGGGTGCTTGAAACCTGTTATGAATTCACCAAACAACAACGTATCGAATTTTTTAATACCATCATTTCGGTTAAACAATTCGCCTTCGAAGACGTCGCTACCTTAAAACGAGCGATATTAAGTTTTCAAAAAGGCAATGCTGATTTGAGTGACAACCTGATTGCCGCCCAGGCAAAAACTCTGGGGGCAGATCGGGTGCTGACGTTTGATAAAAAAGCGAGTTCAGCCGGGATGGAATACCTGGCGGATAGTTGAGAATTGGCGATGAATTCTGTTGACCGCACGTGTCTCTAGGCTGCGCTAGCATCCCCGCGGGCTTTACGAATATCCATCGCGACACTGATGATCCAGTCTTCCTGACCGGCAACAGTCTGGCGGCGGCCGAGTTCCAACAGCAGGTCTTTCACGTTAACGTCATATTGTTCGGCCACGTGTTTGGCGTGGCGTAAAAAGCTGGAGTGAACCCCGGCGTAGCCCATCACCAACGCTGCTTCGTCGATGGCGACCTGGTAAAGCTGGGAAACATGCTGTTCGGCGGCTTCGGCGCAGGCGAACATATCGATGCCGGTGTCGACATGCATTTTATTAAGTACGGCTAACAGCACTTCGGTGGGGGTGTTACCCGCACCCGCACCCAGGCCGCGTAGGGAGGTATCTATCTGGTCTACACCTAACTCGATTGCGGCCAGTGAATTGGCAATGGATACGCCTAAATTATTGTGGGCGTGAAAGCCAACCTGGGCGCTGGTGAGTACATCCTGCAAAGCTTTGACCTTAATGGTGACTTCGCCGGGCAGCATGGCGCCGCAGGAGTCAACGACATAGACACAGTCGCA
>JAESTY010000058.1 GCA_016763355.1 Immundisolibacteraceae bacterium | reverse complement strand
TTTGATCGAGCTTGCCGATGCGGTTACGGGAGATGTCGTCGACCCAGACCACGCCATCGAGGACTGCGGTCTCGCGCACGAAGGAGTTCTCATCGTAAGCAAACTGACGAATCACGGTATGTTCGTTGACCCCGGATTGTCCTAACCATTTTTTGGCTTCTGCCAGTGGGTAGTGCTCAAACGAGGTGGTGAAGTTCTTTGCCAGCCAGGGGGTGAGCAGGTCTTCGTCGGTCTGATCGATAAAACTGTTTTCGGCATCAACAATAAAAGCGATCTGTTCAGCAGTCGCGGGAACTGAATTCTCGGCCTGCAGGGCGCCGTACATCTGCACGCGCATGGCGGCGAACATGCCCCGCCAGGCCTGTTCGCGCTGGGATTCATCGATGGTGGCCAGTGCCGAGGCGAAGTTTTTCACCCGATCATTGGGGAACTGATGACACTGGCTGCAGGTGTTAACAATATCTTTGAGCAGCGAGTGGTCGGCGGTTTTCAGCACCCAGGCGGATGCGGGTACCTGGTGGGCGACGTTGGTGATCGGCTGCATCACGAAATTGACGATGACCTGGCCGTCGACCTGGGGGATTTTTAATGCGGCTAGTGAGGATTTATCGGGTGATTGCTGTTTAAAGCCGAGTTTATCGACACTGGCTTTAACTGAGTTTACGTAAACGTTATCGCCCAGATTGGGTACTCGAAACTGACCATCAGCCCCGGAAAACACTTTGGTTATCGTGGCCGCGGCACTGGCGCTGCGAATGGTGATCATCGCGCCGGCGATGGGCTGGTTATCGGCCGTAACCACCTTGCCGGTTATCTCTACCGCCATTGCGGTGATCGGCAGAGCGGTTATCAACAACAGCGCTGCGAGTCTACGTTTAACAATAACCATGACTGTCCTCTCCCCAGAGATAGCGGATGGTGGTAACCGATCTGTTTAACGGCGAGTTCCGCTTACGTTAAACCACCTCGGCTGACATTAGGTTCATTAAAACTGCAGTCGTGACACCTCCCAGTGCCACCACTGCTCCAGGTTTTGATAGATTCTGATACGTTCTAATACCTTCTGGTATCTCGATCAAATAAATATGATCGACTATCAGGCCGGCGGACGATGGCCCCAGATACTCACCGAGTTATGGCGTTGCACGGTCCAGGTCTCGGGATCAACAGTTCTTGCACCCGCCCCAAATTCCACATCAAACCCAGAAGGGGTTTTGGCGTAAAACGACAGCATGTAGTCGTTGGTGTGACGACCAAGAGTCATGGCGATAGGCACTTCTTTATCCAGGCAGAGGTCGTAGGTGGTACCGACTTCATCAATAGTGCTGGCCTCAACCATAAAGTGCAGTAGCCGTTTCGGTGCCGGTGCCGCGGCAAAAGCCAATGTGTGCTCGCGGGGGTTGCAGTGCAGGAAGGCCACGAAGGCGCGAAAGCCGGGCATCATTTCAAAATCAAGATAGTCGCTCAGGCCCATACCGAGTACATCGCGGTAAAAGTTATAAGTCTCTTCGTAATCGTTAACCGCTAGCACGATGTGACCCATACCCTGTATTCCGGCATTGAAGGCAGAAATACCGCGGGGGGAGTTAAAGGGAATCTCTGGCCGCACTACCGGGCCATAGTAAATTTCTGAGGGGATACCGTTGGGCTCGACGAACTGCACCAGGCCACTGACCTGTTTGGCCGCGCATTCTTCAGCACTACCGCGACTGACTTCGACACCCGCTGCGGTGAGCCGTTCGACCATGGTCTCCAGCACCTTATCGTTGCTCACTTCCCAACCCATCAGGCAGATGTCATCGCGTTCATCGGCGATGGTGATAATACGGTGATGGTTTTCATCCATCCGGTAATAACGGTCGCCCTGCTCGCTGGCGCCGTTAGCCTGCAGGCCGAGGATCTGAGTTAAAAAATCATCCCAGGCGTTCTGGTCGCTGACACCCAAACCGATGTAACCCAATTGACAAACACTATTATTGTGATCAAAACCCATTTTTCTCTCCCCTGAAATCAATGACGATTCTGCTGATGCATGACTGAGCCCGGTTGATCCAGCCGACCGGGCTCTAACTGGCAGCAGTATAGCAACGAGAAATTATTAAAAAAGTCTGTAAATAATCTAAATAGGCCTAATAATTCACAAAATTGAAACCATGGAAATTTAAACCTATACTTTAAATATGCATGGCTATATAGAGCGATACCAACAACAACTTATCAACCAGCACCTCAAGGCGTTCCCGGCAGTGGCACTACTCGGTGCCAGACAGGTTGGTAAATCTACGCTGGCAAAAAATGTCATTTCGGGATTTGAGCACGCCATCTATCTAGACCTTGAAAACCCTCGTGATCAGGCCAGGCTGCAGGATCCGCTAGCATTTCTTGACGCCAATAATGGCGCACTGATATGCATTGATGAAGTACAGCGAGCGCCGGAAATCTTTCAGGTTTTCAGAAGCTACCTCGATAACAACAATCGGCCCGGCCAGCTGCTTTTATTGGGTTCGGCCTCGCGAGACCTAATCAGGCAATCCTCTGAGACCCTGGCGGGACGAATTTCCTATATCGAAATTGGCCCCTTTAACGCCCTGGAGGTTCACGACCATAAAAAACTCTGGCTTCATGGCGGCTACCCGGTCAGCTATGCGCTGACTGAGAGTCTGAGTTTCGACTGGCGAATTAACTATATTCGGACCTTTCTCGAAAGAGATATCCCCCAACTGGGGTTCAACATTCCTGCGACGACCTTGCAGCGCTTCTGGACGATGCTGGCGCACCTCAATGGTAGCTTGTTAAACCAGTCGATCCTGGCTTCCTCAATGGGGGTCTCAGTGCCAACCATTAAAAAATATCTGGATATATTGGAAGGTGCCTTCGTTATTCGCCGCTTGAAGCCCTTTCACACCAACACCAAAAAGCGTTTAGTGAAATCTCCGAAGATCTACATCAGAGATTCCGGGCTCATACACTGCCTATTAGATATCGAATCGAACAATGATTTATTAGGCCATCCCGCACTCGGCAACAGCTTTGAGGCCTTTGTTATTGAAACCATCCTGGAAAAGTATCCGCGATACCAGGCGAGCTTTTACCGCACATCAAACGGAGCCGAAGTCGATTTGGTACTTGATAAAGGTCAGCATAAAATTGCCATCGAAATCAAAGCCTCATCAGCGCCAACCCTAACCCAGGGCTTTTATGAGGCCATCAAAATCATCCAGCCTGACCAGGCTTATGTAATCGCGCAAATTGACACCCCCTATCCGATTAAAAATGAGGTCTGGGTTCACAACCTGAGGTCATTTCTGGCGCTTTAATACGGAAAATCGTGACATTTCCGGCTCTGCCCTAAATTTAATGAATAAATAGGCGCGACAAAAAACAATGAATACAACACAAGCACTAGAAACCAAACTGCGAGCCTATTACATCACCGCGGTTTCCGGCGTGCTGTTCGCCCTGATCGGGTTTTCTTACAACGCCTGGCGGCTGGAAGTATCCGAGGACAACAACAATATTCGTACGGCTGCTTTTGCAGTGCTAACCGAGCTGGCAGAACTGGAACAACTGATCTACCTGGCACACTATGATCATTCTAACGCTAGCCCTCGAACCGGCTGGGTAAAAGCAGGGCTGATTGTTGATCCCAGTGGACTAATCAGTGAGCCAGTTCAACAGCAGGCCACCGCCCTAAGGCAGAGCTGGACCCAGCGCTGGCAACGCTTTCCCGCTGACCGAACCGCCACGGATGAGCTGGTGGCCGCTATCGATGCAGTACGCGTCGAAATTAAGCT
>JAESTY010000057.1 GCA_016763355.1 Immundisolibacteraceae bacterium | reverse complement strand
ATCAGTTGATCGCCCTGCAACGGTTGCAAGCTCATTTGCCATTGCTGTCCCCAGCTAATCGCCTGTTGTTTTTCATCCGTATCGGTAATCAGCAGACCACATTGTCGCCACTCAGGGTCTATGCCGGTACGAGCATGAATTTCGTCAGTAGTTGCTTTAAATAACTGTTGGCTGCGAGCAGCCAGGTTCAGCAATGGCTCTGGATAGCGCCACGGGTGTAGTGGCGACAGAATGCCGCCACCGGCCCAGGATGCCTCCTGGCCGGGTTCTGCACGTTCCAGAAGTTCTACGGATGCGCCGTCGAGTGCCATTTCGCGGGCGATCATCATGCCGATCACGCCACCACCGATAACTGTTAGATCATGCATGGGTCTGTTTATTCAGCGTATGAACCTGGTGTAGCAGGATGGATGGAATAGCTACTAGATGCCTGACGGCTATTCAGAGTTTGATCAGTTGGCTGTTCTAGAGCGCTGTATAGCCGTCAGGTTTGACGGATTCGCCGCCTTCACCAAACAGAAATTTTTTCATTTCGTGGAGTAGGAATTTACGCGCGTCGGCATCGGCCAACGACAGCCGGTTCTCATTGATCAGCATGGTTTGCTGTTCTACCTAGCGGCCCCAGCCCTCGGCAGAGATCTCGGCGAGAATACGTTCGCCCAGCGGGCCTGGGTAGGGTGCGCGCGCCATAGGTGCGGCTTGTTTGTCCAGTATTCGGCAGTGGATAGTTTCGCTCATGGGGATCACTCCTGTAACTTAGTTTGATAGGCGTGGATAACTTTCTTTATCGCGGAGGAGACGCCCAGCTCTGTGTCGCGGCCGGGGTTATACCAGAGCTGATCCGGGTTATCCATGACCTGATTACCCGTTGGCTCCAGCCGGCAGCTGATCGGCGATATCTTTAAATCAAAATGGGTGAAACTATGTTTGATCGGGGTTGGCAAATCTGTAGAGGTTCTGCGGATCGCCAGGCCAGCTATTTGCACTGGCTCGCTGCCGAACTGGTCCGGTAGCTTCTCGACTTCCGGAAGTGACCAGAGCCCGCCCCATATGCCGGTTGAGGGCCGCTTTTCTAGTAGTAGTTCGCCTTCAGAGTTGGCTATTAACAGCATAAAGGTATGGCGTTGGGGTTTGATTTTGTGTGGTTTGGCTGCGGGATATTGGCCGACCCTATCGGTGATTCGAGCCTGACAGGTCTGTTCTATCGGGCAAAGGTTGCACTGGGGGCGGCTGCGGCGACACACGGTGGCACCCAGATCCATAATTGCCTGGGTGTAATCGGCGTTGCGTGATTGGGGGGTATGGCCTTCAGCCAGTTGCCAAAGTTTTTGCAGGGTCTGAGAGCTACCTGTCCAGCCCTCAATCGTGTGGTATCGGGCTAAAACTCGTTTGACGTTGCCATCAAGAATGGTTTCCGGCCGATCCCAGGTCAGCGCCAGGATCGCCGCAGCGGTTGAACGGCCGATGCCTGGCAATGCAACCAGTTGTTCCAGGGTTTTGGGTACTTGACCCTGATGTTCAGCAACGATTACTTCAGCAGCCTTGTGCAAATTACGACCGCGAGCGTAATAACCGAGTCCGCTCCAGCGCGCCAACACGTCATCCACCGAGGCCTCGGCCAGCGATTTAACCGTTGGAAAACGCTGCATAAACTGCAGATAGTAGGGAATTACCGTCGTCACCTGGGTCTGCTGTAGCATGATTTCAGACACCCAGACCGGGTAGGGGTTATTGTTGTACTGTTGCCAGGGCAGGTCTTTACGGCCAGCGTGGTCGAACCAGTTCAGCAATAACGAGGCGAAACTGACCGGACTGATTTGTTCAGCGGTGTTCAGTTGAACAGTCCCCGTAAAAGCTTGTTTTTGAGTTGATCGGTTGCTGATTCAGGTTCACCGGAGTCGCGCTTTTTCTGCAATTGCTGTTCAAGTTTTTGTTGAAATTTTGATTTCAGCTGAGTTTTTATCAGCCCGCTAACATCGGGTGTAACGCTTGGGTCCGCAAAGCTGCCGCTGATCTTGACTGGAATAGGCGTGCCCCGAGTTTCATAACCACCTTCAGCACGTTTGCGCACCTGGCTGGCGGTTACCCGATAATCAATTTTTTCATTGTTAAGGTCGGCGCTACCGCTGCCTTTGATATGCATGAATTTTTCGCTATCACTGCGGGCCTGCTCGATAAACAGATCATCGTTTTTGAGCACTCCAGCGGTAATGGTTGCGTTAGCTAGAAAGAAGGTAAAGCGGGTCGGTTGATCAGCGGGGCAGGCCTCTGACGACTGATCGCCTTTGAGAGCATTCAGACCCTGTTTGGCCAGGCAAACACTACGGTCGATATTGATGTCTTTCAAGGTGCCATTGGCAATATCAAAACCGAGCTTGCCGTTTAAGCCTCGGGTCAGCTCTGCAACGCTATTACCTTTTGTTGAAAGGTTGGCGGTGATTTTTGCGGTGCCACTGATTGCGTCGATGCCCGCAAGGTCAGCGACCAGGGGTGCCAGGGATACGCCGGTTAGTTTTTGTGAAATCGATATGGTCGGCGGTTGTTTGGCACCATTGATATCTACCTTGCCTTCAAATTTGCCTCCATAGAGGTCTGCGCTAAGTGGGTTTAGCCGCAGGCGACCCTGTTTGGCATTAATGGTTACCACGATGTTACTAGTGTGTAGGTCGCTCACTTTGAGTTCGCCAACGGTTAGGGATCCATCGAGGTTAAGTGCGGCCAGCGCAGCGAGAGACTCGCCAAGGTGAAGCGGTTCAGCGGCGTCGGCGTTATCACCAGAAGCCACGGCTGGGTTGCCAGTGGTTTCCGCTGCGTCAGCAGACGGTAAGTAACGGTCGGCATCGATGCGGTCGATGGCCAGCTGGAAGCTAATGGCGGGTTGCTCAAAATTGGCGATGGTGGTGGTACCCGATATCAGGGTTTGGTCCAGTTTGAAATGAATCGGATCGATGGTCAGCTGATTACTGGTGGCGGCAATATTGAATTTTCCGCTGATGGCGGTGAGCGCCTGCGGATCACTGGTTTCAATGGCAGGCAGTGCCAGACTACTTAGCAGGCTATTGGCGTTGAATTGATGGAGACTAATGGCGCCGGTTACGCTGGGATCACTACTCATTTTTATGACGGTTAATTCACCGTCGAGCTGCAGTTCGGCCAGGTTGAAGGCGATGTCTTCGACAGATAGTTGATCGCTAGCCAGATCAACCGTCAAATTCGCAGCCAATTTCAGATGTTGCGTCTGACCTGGTATGGCCTCGCCGGCGGCGGTCAGTTCTATCAATAAATCTGTTATCGATATCTGTTTCATCTCATCGCCGAGACTCAGTCGTCCACTGATGTTGAGATTGGCGCGAAGTTCCGGTTCAGCAAGGTCAGCTGTGGCTTTAATTTGCAGGTCTACGGGTTGGCCCGGCGCTATTAATCCGGTGGTTATTTGCAGCCCGGTAATCTTTAGGTCGGTCTGGCTGGTTTCGTCAATCAGGTGGAGCTGGCCTTCGGTGATGGCGATGCCGCCCAGACTAAATGAGTCAGGTAGCTCGGTTTGGTTGCCAGATGAAGCTGATGGCGTGGCCTGGCCGTCGCCGCTCAGATCAGCAAAGTTGCTACTGCCATCCGCCCTGGTGTGCAGGGTTGCGCTGAATCCTTTTAGGGTGAGTGTGTTGAGTTCTATATTGCCGCTGAGCAATGGCATGATTTTAATGCTCGCGGAAATCCGGTCGATTTCAATCATCGGCTGATCCCCAAAGCCGGGCGGATTACTCAGGCTGGTGTGGCCCAGGTCAATACCCAGCCAGGGGAAGTAGGACAGTTTTACCTCTCCCGAAATATCCAGGCTGCGGCCAGTGCTGGCTAAAACCTGTTCGCCGGCGATCTGTTTGATTTTGTCCGCATCAATAAGTTGGCTGGCAATGATCGCAGCGCCAACCAGGACTAATACCAGCACCCCAAAGATGCCAAAAATAATTTTCACTGCTCTGTTCACGACATCAGTCTCCATATGGAAAGTATTGAGATCACCAGTTTTAAACTCCCACCTATCACTCTACCTGAATCTACTTGTGGGTTTAGTGGCCGAGAGAATTAATCGTTAAGTGGAATCTCGCCAGATCAGCGTTGCCATGCGGCCGCAATCTGGATCTCGGCGATAGGAGTAAAACCGAGTGTCCTGATAACAGCAAATGTCACTGGTATAGACCTCTGCGAGACCTTCGGCCCGCAGTTGATGGGTTGCAATCGAAACCAGATCCATCCGCCATTGGTTTGCGGATACCGGTGTAAAACTGGCTTCATAATCGCTATTCAAGTTCACGAAGCTGGACTTCAGTGACTCATCTACCTGATAAGCCTGTGGGCCGATTGCGGGGCCAATCCAGGCAATAGCAGGGCTGCCAGCAAACTGTTTTAGTGCATTGCCGATCACGCCATTGTGGAGCCCACGCCAGCCGGCGTGAACCGCGGCTAGTTGATGGCCATCGGTGCTGCGAATCAGGATTGGCAGGCAGTCTGCGGTTAACACGACGCAGACCCGATTCGGCAGGTCGGTAAAACTGCCATCGGCAGTCGGTGGTAATTGATTTTTTACCGACGTTTGACAGTTAATAATCTGGTTACTATGTTGCTGATCCAGCCAGTAAGGCTGGGCAGGCATGCTGGTTTGAGAAATTAATCGCGTCCGGTTCTCAGTAACCTTATCTGCGTTATCGCCGACATGGGTAGCAAGGTTGAGGTTGTCCGATTCGGCACCACTCACACCGCCCTGTCGGCAACTGGTGAGTGCGTGTAGTCCCGCTATGGTTGGCCAATTTGGTGTGACCCAGTCGATCATCGGTGGCTAATAAGCTTTGTTTTTAGCGCCATTAAACGGCTCACTGCTGCTCATATTCCTGGTTTAGAAGGTTGATCAAATTTTGGAAATCGTCTGGAATGGGACGGTGCCACTCTATCGCTTCGCCGGTTTTAGGATGACTCAGCCCGAGCCTGGTGGCATGCAGGGCCTGACGTTTAAATTCCAGTAAGCCGTTACGTAGTTCGGTGCCACAGCGTGCAGGAGGTTGGGTGCGGGTGCCATAAGTAGGGTCACCCACGACCGGGTGTTTGATGTGGCGCATGTGTACCCGAATCTGATGGGTGCGGCCGGTTTCGAGTTGCACCCGAAGCAGGGTATGGTGCGGCCAATGCTGTTCAATCCGGTAGTGGGTACGGGCTTCGCGGCCACCGCCGGTGACCGCCATGCGGGTGCGCTCAGATCTATGTCTGCCGATCGGTTCGTCTACCGTGCCACCGGCAATAATCCAGCCGTGCACCAGCGTAAGATATTCCCGAGTTACATCCCGCTCGGCTAGCTGATCGGTGAGGGATTTATGGGATTGCAAGGTGCGCGCCACCACCATGAGGCCGGATGTTTCTTTGTCGAGCCGATGAATAATACCAGCGCGCGGGATTTCATTGAGGGCTGGATCGTGATGTAACAGGCCGTTGAGTAGTGTGCCGCTGGCAATGCCTGCGCCGGGGTGAACTACCAGGCCAGCGGGTTTGTTGATCACGATCAGGTGAGCATCTTCAAAGACGATTTCCAGCGTCATCGCTTCAGCCTCAGGAGGCGCCTCGACGGTTACCGGGATCTCGTCGACGGATACGGTTTCGCCGCCAATCAGCCTTAATCGGGGGATAACTAACTCACCGTCGACGCGCACATGGCCGTCGCGGATCCAGAGTTGTAATCGATTGCGGGAAAACTCAGGCAGTAATTTAGCGAGCGCCTGGTCAAGCCGTAAGCCGCTAAATTCAGGTGGTATCTGATATAGTTGGGTGGTTTCAGTCATGTTTTTTTCTAGGGTCGTTGATCAATCGTCGAGGTTGATGCGGTCATGTGTAGCACCGATCTACGAGGTCTGGTGTGGGTAATGTAAAGTCATTATGGATGATCAGGTGCGGAAGTCGAAATGCGGTCAGTAAAAATTTGGATATTATTGCCTCTGTTGGTATCGCTACTAGCTGGTTGTGCAGGGGATGTGCAGGAAGATGATTTTACTGCTAGCTGGAGCGCGGAAGAACTCTACAATAAGGCGCGAGGATATTTGCTCGATGGTGGCTTTACCGCATCTGTAGACATGTATGAAAGGCTGATATCTCGATATCCATACGGGGCCTATGCGGAACAGTCGCGGATGGACCTGGCGTACGCCTATTTTAGCGATAGTCAGCCAGAGGCAGCGCTGGATGCGATTGACCGGTTTACCAAACTTTATCCGCTGCACGAACAAATTGATTATCTCTATTACGTACGCGGTCTGGTGCATTTCCGCCGTGATGTATCGATATTCGAGCGCTTGATGCCGCAGGATGTTTCGGCTCGGGAAGTCGCTTCCGCAAAACAGGCATTTGATGCGTTTCTGCTGCTGTTAAGGCTCTATCCTGAAAGCGAATATGTGGATGATGCCCGGCAGCGCATGGTCTATCTGCGCAACCGTCTGGCACATCATGAAATTCACGTGGCTGACTATTATATGAAGCGTGGTGCCTATGTGGCCGTCAGTGGCAGGGCCCGGTTTGTCATAGAAACTTACCCCGGTACCACGGCGATACCGGATGCCCTGGCCTTGCTAGTAAAGTCTTATCGACTATTGGGCCAGGAAGTGTTGGCAGGTAATAGTTTGCGATTGTTGCAGAGTAATTATCCCCAGCATCGTGCCACTTTAGATGCCGAGGGGTTTCAGGTCGTTAATTAATATGAGTACCCGCAGTGAACCTGGCCAACGGGGATCGATCGGAAATGGTCTGTCTGTTGCGCCCAAACAGTTGAGGAGTTGCTGATGTGGAGTTTTTTTGAAACCGTTCGCAATCGCCATTCAGTACGGCGGTATGAGTCGGAAATGCTGGTTGAACAGGAGAAATTGCACGCCATTCTGGAGGCTGCCACCGCAGCGCCGTCGGCGGGGGATTTGCAGTCTTACCGAATTTTGGTGGTGACTGATTTAGGCCAGCGTCAGCAGTTGGTGGAATGCGCAGCGAACAATGAGTTTATTGCCGAAGCGCCAGTTTGCATGGTTTTTTGTACCGACCCTAAACGCGCGGTGGAGTCATTTGGTGAGCAGTCTGGCCAGTTGTTTTCGATCCAGGACACAACCATTGTTGCTTCCTACGCGCAGCTAGCCGCCGTAGCTGCAGGTTTGGCGTCGGCATGGGTTGGTGATTTCGAAACTGCTGCAGTCTCAAAGCTATTAGAGCTGCCTGAAGATATCGTGCCAATGGCGCTGATAACCATTGGTTATCCAGCTGAATTACCGGAGCTGACCCCGCGATTACCGCTTACGGATGTGGTTGATTTTCTGTAAACAATGGCAACAAAATTCAGTTTTTGTTGGGTGTGATGGCTATCGAGGCCCTTGTGGCTGAATGAGTTGTTAGACGACGGCAGCAATTCTCTGCACCGCCGTTTTTAGGTCGGCCATGTCGATGGTGTAGGCTAGGCGCACATGGTTGTCAGCGTGGTCGCGGCTAAAATCTAATCCGGGTGTTAGTGCAACACCGGCCTGTTCAAGAATGTGTTGGCACAGATCATTACTGGAACGCTGCAGTTGGGTGATCTCAGCAAAGATATAGAAGGCACCACCGGGGCAGGACTCAATCTTGAACCCCAGGTTGGGCAGTGTTTTGAGCAGGTAATCGCGGCGTTGTTGAAATTGCTGGCGGCGCTGTTCCAGAATCGCGATAGTTGCGGGTTCAAATGCCACTTCGGCGGCAAACTGGGAAATGGTCGGCGGCGAGATCACCAGGTTTTGCGCCAGTTTTTCCAGTGGCCGCACAAACCGTTCCGGGCTGACTACCCAGCCCAACCTCCAGCCAGTCATGCCAAAGTATTTTGAAAAACTGTTAATCACAAAAACTTCACTGCCTAGCTCACAGGCAGAAAAATCGGCCTGGTCGTAAATCAATCCGCCGTATATCTCGTCGACAATCAGGGCAATCTTATGGCCTTCACATAACCTGGCGATGTCAGTGAGCTGTTGCCGGCTCATCACCGTGCCAGTGGGGTTGTTGGGTGATGCGATTAACAGGGCGCGGGTTTTGCTGGTGATGGCTGCGTCAATTTGCTCTGGGGTGCACTTCCAGCCGTTGCTGGCGCTGGTCGGCAACAGCACCGGGGTCCCACCGGCCAGGCGCACGAAATTCTGGTTGCAGGGATAGCCGGGGTCGACTAGCAGGACTTCATCACCCGGATTAATCAGCGACCAGCAGACCATCTGCAGAGCGCCGGAAGCGCCGACGGTGACCTGAATTCGTTCTGGGTCTACGCTCGCGTGATAACGTTGCTGGTACCAGTTGCTAATTTTCTGGCGCAGCTGGATTCGGCCGCGGGCTAATGTGTAATGGGTTTCTGCCGCTTGCAACGCCGAGATACCTGCGGCAATGATCGGCTCTGCGGTGGCAAAGTCAGGTTCACCGACCTCGAGGTGCAAGATGTCACGGCCCTGGGTCTCAAGTTCCGCGGCCCGACGCATCATCTCCATGACGTGGAAAGGTTCAATCTGCGCCATGCGCTGTGCAGCCTGAAAGTGAGTAGGCCTGGTCATACCAGCAGTTTATGTTTGATGAATTTCATCAGAGGATTATCGCATTGGCATTACGCCTGGAAGCGCTAGTGGGTATTATTTTTGGTGTGGTTATGCTCAGTGGTGCAGGGCCGCTCAATGCTGGCATTTATCAGTGGACCGATGATCAGGGTAGGGTTCACTTTGGTGATAAACCGGCTGATCAGGGGGCCAAACAGCTCGATATTGAAGCCTCCAAATCGGTAGCCGGGGTGGCAGATGATGCCTCGCGAAGGGCGGTGCAGAAAAAATTGTTAGATTTGATGAATCGGGAGCGTCAGCAAAAAAAGCAGGCTAAGGCGAAACGTAAAGCTGACAAAATTGAACAGCAGCGGCGCTGCACCATCCTGCGTCAGGAGCTGGCCGATATGGTTAGCGGTGGCTATCTCTATTTCGACTATAACGACGCCGGTGAACGCGAATATATCGACGCGGCCACCCAACAACGCAAGGTCGATGAGATGGGCGAGTTGATTCAGACAAAATGTGACTGATAATTTGGGGCAAGCTCAACAGCTCCTGTTTTATTATTGGTTTTATCTGTTGGTTTTATATATCGAAAATGTTAGCTGGCATCAGTGGTTTTCTAATTGCATTAATGCCTCGCGGCTAGGGGCTTGCTTGCTGCGCAACCCGGCTATAATTCGCCATTATGAAAAGCTATCTGCTCATTCTGGTCAGCACCGCCCTGGTTAATAACTTTGTACTGGTGAAGTTTTTAGGCCTCTGCCCGTTTATGGGGGTTTCTAAAAAACTCGAAACCGCTATCGGCATGTCGTTGGCCACCATGTTTGTGCTCACCCTCTCCAGCGGCTGCAGTTATCTGGTGCACGAATATTTATTGCTGCCGTTTGGGCTGGAGTATTTGCGCACCATCAGTTTTATTCTGGTGATTGCCGGTGTGGTGCAGTTCACTGAAATGTTTATTCACAAATCCAGTCCGCTGCTGTTTCAGGTGCTCGGTATCTATTTACCCTTGATTACCACCAATTGCGCGGTACTCGGGGTAGCGCTGTTAAATGTGCAGCAGCAGAACAGCTTTTTCGAGTCCTTGCTGTTTGGCTTTGGTGGTTCGCTCGGGTTTGCCCTGGTGCTGGTGCTGTTTTCGGCCATGCGCGAACGGCTTGAGGTGGCCGATGTGCCCCTGCCATTTCAGGGTAACGCCATTGCGCTGATCACCGCCGGCATCATGAGTCTGGCTTTTATGGGTTTTACGGGCCTGGTTCGCTAGCGTGAGTGCGGTATTTATCCTGGTTCTATTGGCAGCAGGGATCGGTGCGGTGCTGGGGCTCGCCGCCGTTCGATTTAAAGTCGAGGGCGATCCGCTGATAGAGCGAATCGATAAAGAGTTGCCGCAGACTCAGTGTGGTCAGTGCGGATTTCCTGGTTGTCGTCCTTATGCCACTTCCATTTCTGCCGGCGAAAGTGATATTAATCAATGCCCGCCGGGTGGTCAGGCGACTATCGATGCGCTGGCTGATCTGCTTGGGGTAGAGAGCAAACCACTCAACCCGGACAACGGCGTTGAGAGTGAATTGCCCACCGTGGCCTGGATCGATGAACAAATTTGCATTGGTTGTACCAAGTGTATTCAGGCCTGTCCGGTGGATGCGATTCTGGGTGCGAACAAGTTAATGCATACCGTGATTGCCGCCGAGTGCACCGGCTGTGATCTTTGTGTCGAGCCGTGCCCGGTTGACTGCATCTACATGTTACCGGTTGAGCCAACCGCAGCCACCTGGCAATGGCCGCAGCCAGATTCAGCAGTTGATGTCGAAACTGCAGTGTCATCGGTGCCGCACCCGGTGGATCTAGCAGGCCCAGTAGACCAGGCGCCATCATGAGTCAGCTGCATGGTTTTCGTGGCGGTTTAACCGGTCTGGTATTTGATGGCGGTGACTCTACCGAGTTACCTATTCAACCGCCGATATTGCCCGAGCGCCTCTATCTGCCGATGACTGAACATGATGAATTGCTGGTCGAAATCGGGGTCGAGATCGCAGCCGGACAACCGCTGGTGGTCGATAAACGCAGCGGCGCGGTGACCTGGCACGCCCCGGCTGCCGGTGAACTGGTTGAAGTGGCCGACCATCCGGCGGCTCATTTCTCCGGCTTATCCCTACCCACACTGATTATTGAGCCAGATGGCAGTGATCGCCGAGTAGCGCAGGTTTGCCGCCAATGGTCTGAATTAACCTTAGAGGATCTGGTGGAAATCGCCAGCGCTGCTGGCTTGAGCGGACTCGGTGGTGCCGGTTTCCCCACCTGGATCAAGCTCAATGGTATCGACGGCCGACGGCTTTCCACCTTGATTATCAACGGGGTCGAGTGTGAGCCGGGTATCACCTGCGACGACATGCTTATGCGCGAGCAGGCTGCTGCGCTTGTGTTGGCGGCTGTAAGTCTTGGTCAGCTGTTAAAGGTTGAGCAGGTGTCGCTGGCGCTAGAAGATGACTGTCCTGAAGCGGTTGAGGCGTTGGCAACCGAGATAGCCAAAATGCAGCCGGTTATATCTGATCAACCCGGTAGCCAGCTGGAGTTGGTGGTGGTGCCGACCCGTTATCCATCGGGGAGTGAAAAACAGCTGATTGAAAACCTGGTCGGTAAACAGGTGCCACAGGGCGGTTGCCCATCGATATCGGTGTGCTCTGTTTAAATGTTGGCACTCTGTTTGCGCTGCACCAGGCGGTTACCCAGGGTATGCCACTGATTTCTCGGGTCGTGACCATCACCGGTAACGGAATTGCGCAATCACAAAACCGCGAAGTGTTGTTTGGCACACCGATAGAAGCATTACTGCAGGCTTGCGGGGGAGCTACTGCGGAACCAGCCAAGCTGATAATGGGTGGTCCGATGATGGGGTTTGCCCTGCCGTCGGCAGAAGTGCCGATCGTTAAAATTAGTAACTGTATTCTGGTGCTGGGTGAATCCCAGAACGAGGTTATGCCGTTAGCGGGTAAAACCAGGAACCTGACCGAGCACCAGGCCAGCCACCAGCCCTGTATCCGCTGTGGTGATTGTGTATCGGTTTGTCCGGCCGGGTTATTGCCACAGCAGCTTTACTGGTTTGCTAAATCCGGCGAACACGGCAAGGCCGAACATCACCACCTGTTTGATTGTATTGAATGTGGCGCCTGCGCTTATGTTTGCCCCAGCAAGATACCGCTGGTGCAATATACCGCGCGGCAAAGAGTGAAATTCGGGCCGAACGTCGTCAGCAGGGAGGGGCGGATGTTGCTCGTGATCGGATGGAGGCCCGCGATGCGCGCCTGATTCGTCGGGAGGATGAAGCCCAGCAGCGCCGTCAGGCTAAGCGCACCCGGCGTGAATCGTCGGCTAACAAACCGGCTGATGACCCCAGTGATGTTGCCAATGGTGATCAGAACAGCAGCGCTAATACTAAACAGAGCGCCCCTGCCAAGCCGGCTCCTTCAGATGAAGTCATGGCGGCGGTTAATCGGGCCAAACAACTCCAGCTAGAGCTGGAGCTGGATGGATCGGTTTCTTCAACGACTACCAATAATCAGGATAGTGAACAGGTCAATGTTGCCAGCGACAAACCCGGGTCAGAGGATTAGCCGGCGGTGAATCTATCGAGTTCCCCCCATTTACAGGGTAATGCCTCGGTTGGCCGCACCATGATAATGGTGTTGCTGGCGCTGATTCCGGTGATTAGTGTGTCGGTCTGGCTGTTTGGTTCAACGGTGTTAATGCAGCTCTTGGTTGCTGGCCTGACCGGGCTGCTTGCCGAGGCATTAGTGATGTTATTGCGTGGCCGGTCGGTGACGCTGGCGCTGCTAGATGGTAGCGCGCTGGTGACCGCGCTGTTACTGGCGTTGTGCCTGCCACCAACAGCTCCGCTTTGGGTGGTGATCGTTGGTGTGTTGTTTGCCATTGTGGTGGTCAAACATCTCTACGGTGGCCTGGGCTACAACCTGTTTAACCCGGCAATGGCCGGTTATCTGGTGGT